>DASTEB010000287.1:0-8363 GCA_035710025.1 Chloroflexia bacterium | reverse complement strand
GCTATCCTGTGTCCCTGACGCATGATGCATGACGTTTGACGTATTACTCTCGCCGGGTTTATTGCTTGGGCAAGACGACCACGCGGCGCTCCGGCTCAGTGCCGGTCGACTCGGTGGTTACCGCGGGGTGCTCGGCCAGGGTCATGTGTATGATGCGGCGCTCGTAGGCGGGCATCGCCTCCAGCGGGATGGCCTGGTTGCGCGTCTGCACCTGGTCGGCGGTGCGGCGGGCGAGGTTCATAAGAGCGAGCTTGCGGCGCAGCCTGTATCCCTCCACGTCGACCACCACCCTGGCCCACAGGTCTACCTTGCGGCCCAGGATTAGGTTGAGCAGGAACTGGAGGGAGTCGAGCGTCTCGCCGCGGCGGCCAACGAGCACGCTCTGCTCGCGCTCGTTCAGGCCGGTGACGTTGAGCACGAGGGAGTCGCTGTCGTCGGGGAAGGCGGCCTCGCCCTCTTCGGCAGCCTGGCGGCGGGTGATGCGCCCGCGCATGCGCATGCCGTTGAGCATATTTTGCAGGATCTCGGCGGCCACGGGCGCTACGGCATCGGCGGGGGTGGCGTGCTCGCCGGTGGGCGAGGCCCCGGCCTCGAGGGACGGGTCGATGGTCACGGTGGGAGCCACGTAGCCCTCGATGAGGTTGCCCCGGTTGTCGTCCTCCTCGAACATGTCCTCCTGCACGGGGACGGGGGGCATGCCGCGCCGGGGCGGGCGCTCGAAGCGGTCGTATCCGCCGCCTCCGCCTGCGCGGGGCGGGCGCTCCATCTGGTCACGGCCGTAAGTTCCGCCCCTGCGCTCGCCGCCGGGGCGAGGACCGCGCTCGGGACGGGTGCCGGTGCGGGGCCGGTCGGCACCCGGGCGCGGAGCGCGGTCGCGGCCGTAGCCTGCGCCGCGCTCCTGAGGTGCGCGGCGTCCCCTTGGGGAGATTTCGTCCTGGGGCTGGGGGCCTCCGGTGTCCTGGGTGGTGACGCGGACGAGCACTTCGTCGCCGCTCGGGTCGGTGGCCAGCACCTCGACTTTCACCTGGTCGCGCGTGCGGCCCAATTGCTCCAGCGCCAACTGCACGGCGTCTTCGACGCTGCGGGCCTGAATGTCAACCTGTCGCAAACCCTTCCTCCTCTACACGGGCGGCGGTTTATGCACCCATGCGGCGGGCGTTTGGACCGGTCGCGGCCCGCTGCCTCGCCGTGCCGCCGCCGGTTATCGCTTCTTCTTGCGGCCGTTCGAACCGCTTGCGGCCGTACCCGTCGCGCCGGACGGCACGATTCTGATCTGCTGCTCGCTCGCCTTGCTGCGCACGCGGGTGGTGGCGGCGGCGGCCTCTTTCTTGGGCGCGGTACGGGCCGCACGCGAGGGCGCCGCGGCCTGGCGCTTGGTCTCGACGGCGCGAGTAGTCTCCGCGTCGGCGCGGTCCTGCAGGGACGCTTTCTCCTGCTGCGCTTCGAGGGCGCGGTCCATCATCTTAGTGAAGAGGCCCTGCTTGCGCGGGGTGCCCTCGGGCAATTCGACCAGCACGGGCGGTGCTATCTCCTTCTTGGGCAGCCAGCCGAGGCCGGGCAGGTAGGGCAGAGAGCCGAAGCCGGTGATAAAGTATTGCTGCACCGCGCCGAAGATGGAGGAGAAGGACCAGTAGATGGTGTTACCGGCCGGGAAGCCGAGCGAGATGAAGATGATGTAGATGGGCATGAACTGCATCATGCCGTTCATCATGCGCTGCTGGGCGTCCTGCGGGGCGTTGGGGTCGCGCTTGGGCATGGCCATGCGGTTCTGGATGAACTGGAACAGGCCCGAGAGCACGGGAAAGATGAAGTAGGGGTCGGCAGCCGCGATGCTCGGCAGCCACAGGAACGAGGACTGGCCGAAGTAGGCGAACGGCTCCCACGCGGGGTTCCACAGGATGGTCTGGAGCTCCTGGGAGTTGGGGTTGAGGGTGTACTGCAGGGCGGCGAAGAGGCCGAAGAAGATGGGAAGTTGGACCAGCAAGGGGAAACAGCCGGCGGCAGGGTTGATGCCGTACTGGCTGTAGATCTTCATGGTCTCTTCCTGCTGCTTTTGCTTGTCGTCCTTGTGCTTGCGCTGGATCTCTTTGATGAGCGGCTGGACGGCCTGCATGTTGCGGTTCGACTTCAGCGATTTCATCGTGAGGGGAACCGTGAGGAACCGGATGAGCAGGGTGAAGATGATGATGGACACGCCCGGTATGTTGACCACCGAGTTGATGGCCACCAGGATGTTCAGCAGCACGTGCCAGAGTGAATTCCAGATTAACTCCAAACTATTGCTCCGTTGATAGGGGCGCAGGGCTCGCGGCCGCGGCGCTTAGCTAGGGGACGGGGTCGATGCCGCCCTTATTCCACGGGTTGCACCGCATGACCCGCCAGATGGCCATGCCGCCGCCCTTGAGCACGCCGTACTTCTCTATCGCTTCGTACCCGTAGTGCGAGCAGGTGGGATAGAACCTGCAGGTGTTTTCAGGGATCGCCTTCGAGACGGTGTTCTGGTAGCCCCTGATAAGCCAGAGTAGTGGCTTTCTAAATATCACCTTTTTCTTGCCCCTGCGCTGCGTGCGCGTTCTCTATCTGCGTATCGTTATGCGTGCCATTGTGAGGGGGCGCGGTCTGGGCGCCCTCATGCTCATCTATTATACGCGATTGGCCCGCCGCCGTTTCGACTTTTGTCTCATCGGGCGGGGCGGATTGGACGTCAACCAGGCGGCCTCGGGCCAGCAGGTCGTCCACCGCTTTGCTGACGGTTGCGAAGTCGGCCTCGACGATGGAGGGGCGGGCGACCCACACGAGGTCCCAGCCCGGCTGGATGAGGGGGAGCCTGAGGCGGACCGCTTCACGTATCAGGCGGCGGGCGCGATTGCGCCTCACCGCCTTGCCCACTTTCTTTGCCGTAATGAAACCGCAGCGCACAACCTGTTGGTCGTTGCGCGCCGCGTTGAGTACCAGCGCCCCGGCGCTCCATGTGCGCCCTTCACGACGTACTCTCTCGAACTGGGCGCTGTTCTTGAGTGTCTCCACGGGTGTGCGGCCGGGGCAGGGAATGCTCCGGTCGAGCGGGGCCGGCAGGCCGCCTCTAGCGGACGCCCTTCTGCTCGTCGCTGACTGTAAGGCGCCAGCGGCCCTTGGCGCGGCGAGAGGCGAGCACGCGGCGGCCGCCCTTGGTGCGCATGCGCGAAAGGAAGCCGTGCTCTCGCTTACGCGGGATGCGCTTCGGTTGGTAGGTACGCTTGACCATGTCGGTGTATAGACTCCTGTAAAGTGTGCTCGTTTTACACGGCGCAATCTGCCAATATACTGGCCATTATACGTGAAGCGCGCTTCGGGTGTCAAACGCGCCGCGGCGCCCGGAGTGTGGGTGGGATTGAACACAATGGCGCAAAGGTACGGAACGTTTGAACCGCAGAGACGCAGAGATAACGAAGGAACGCAGAGAATTATTGTTGAAGCGCCAGGGTGGAGGTATATGGTAGCCTCATGGAGCTGGCGATCGTTCGAGCGCATACTCCATAGCCTGCTCCATCGTTATTGCTTGACCCTCGTCCATGGCTGTTGCGAAGGCCGATTCGCCTAATGCGGCTCGACAATGAGCGAGGTGCTCCTGCAGGCTGAGATCTGCCTCGGGAGGCCAGGCGCCGATCGAGTCATAGGCATTTCTTGCCGCGCAATACAACCGCACGGCGCGAGCAGGACGACCGAGGTGCTGTTCGGTCTCAGCAAGACGGAACAAACCGGACGCGCATTCATACTTGCTCTCGAGTTCACGCGCCAGAACCAGCGATTCCCGCAACTCCGCCAGTCCCCCTTCCCAGTCCCCTTGCTTTGCCCTCAGGCTGCCAAGCTCGTAGAGGCAAACACTTTGAAAATGCGGGTCTCCAAGTTCGCGAAATGTTGTTAGCGCCTGCCCGATTAGCCCGTACGCAGTCGAGTGATTGCCCTCTCTTATTGCCATGTAGCCAAGACACATCATGGCAAGCGCATGTCCCCATCGATCTTTCACCTCGCGGAAGTGACTTATGCTCTCTTCCAATGTGGACCGGGCGTCAGCAAAACTCCCTTCTGCTGTCAAGACCAGACCCAACACCATCAACGCATTTGCCAGAGATCGTGGATTCCCCTGTGCGCGCGCAGTCGAGGCTGCTTGCTCGATAGCAGGGCTTGCTGCCTGGCCTCCGATTTGTAGATAGGTATGGTGCGCCAGTTGCGTCAGCACACCGGCGTACAAGTCAGGGAACAATGGCGCTTCGGGCATTACCAGGATACGCTCGAGCCATTGCCGCGCCTCGCTGAACTCGGAGCGCATGGACCAGTACCACCACAGCCTACCCGCTAGCTGCAACGCCGTCTCGGTCCGTCCCGTTTCAATGGCCCAATCCAGCGCAGCACGCAAGTTATCACGCATTGTATCCAGCCGATTCAGCCATGCGGGTTGATTTGGACCGCGCAATTCACGATCCGCCTGCTCCGCAAGATCGAGGAAGTAGGCGAGGTGCCAGTCCCGTGCGGCGGCCTCCTGTGCTGATTCACGCAAGCGCTGCCTGGCGAATTCCCGAACCGGTGCCAGCATGGCGTATCGAGGCTCGCCCGGAGTATCGAATAACGGCTGTAACAGGCTCTTATCCAGGAGTGACGTGAGAAGATCAGGTACAGTCTTGTCACCGCATGCTTGCGAGAAGACAGTCTCCGCCGACTCGAGCGTAAATCCCCCTGAAAAGACCGAAAGCAAAGTGAATAGCCTCTGCTCCGCTGCCGAAAGCAGCCTGTAGCTCCAGTCGACCGCGTTGGCAAGCGACCTTTGACGCGCCGGCACGGCTCGTAATCCGTCAACGGACACAAGAAGTGAGTTGCTCAAACGCTCCAACAAAGCCTGGGGCGGCATCAAGCGAATCCGCGCGGCGATCAATTCGACGGCCAAAGGTAGGCCATCTGATTGCTTGCAGATGCCGGCGACCATACTGATGTTCTCGGCGGTGAGCCGAAAGCGGGGCTGCACCGCGCGGGCGCGCTCGGCAAACAAGGTGAGAATGGGAAACTGTGCGGCGGTCTCAATGTCCAGGTGCGATACCTCGTCCGGAAGCTCGAAGGCGGGGACAGGATACAGCCACTCGCCCACGACGCGTAACGATTCGCGGCTGGTAGCCAGGACGCGCAGGCGGGGGCAGGCCGAAAGCAGTCCCGACACGAACGGAGCCACATGCTCGATCAAGTGCTCGCAATTATCCAGCACTACCAACATGTGTTTGTCCCCGATAGCCTGTTTGATCAACTCTTCAGCAGCAACATCCCTGGCTCCCACGTAGCCCAGGCCGTGTGCGACCGTCGCAGCCAGCAGTGCCGGGTCATCCAATGGTGCCAGGGAGACAAAGAAGACACCGTCCGGGAAACCGAAGAGCACCTGCCGCGCGGCTTCGACGCTGAGCCTTGTCTTGCCGATGCCCGGTGGCCCCACCAGTGTGACCAGGCGTGCATCTGCTCTCAACAGGTAATCGTGAATATCCTCGGTTTCCCGTTCACGGCCGACCAGGGAGGTGACGGGTGCGGGCAGGTTGGAACGTGTGGTGACTGGAGAGGCGCTCCAGGGGGCAACTTCTTCCGGTTCCCCAACCGCCGAAGCCATCTCGCCACGCGCAAAGCGAAGGAAGTCGGGGTACTCGCCGGCGGGGATGCCGAAGATCTCAGCCAGCCGCGCGGCCATCTGCGCGGAGGGGCGGCGCTCTTCTTCCTCGAGTTTCTGAATCGTGGCCGCCGAGCAGCCGACGCGCGCTGCCAGTCCCTCGCGGGTGAGGTCAAGCGCTTTTCGCTTCAGCCGAAGCCAGTAGCCGAAAGAGTACGCTTCCATGATGTCCCAATCCCGGAGCCATTCCGCCGGACACTGTCGTACTTTTTGTACCAGTTTCTATGACCAAAAGGGACGAGCAGCTTGCTAGAGTGTTGGCAAGTCAGTCTGACCACCATTTTAGCAAAGGAGGGAAGGATGATCGAAAGCAGGAAACCAAGTTTCATCTCGGATGTGTTGGAACCTGGCCCTACAGCCCCTGGCGAAGGACGCACTAACACGGTTACGTTCGTACCGGCGGATACCGGTGACGCTTACTGGGTGATGGGCGCTCTGTTCACGTATCTCGCCACTGGAGCGGAGTCTGGCGGCAGCTACTTCACGCTGATCGT
This sequence comes from Chloroflexia bacterium, assembly GCA_035710025.1. Lineage (GTDB taxonomy): Bacteria > Chloroflexota > Chloroflexia > QHBQ01 > JADMIH01 > JADMIH01. Next base: position 2,189 of record DASTEB010000287.1, on the reverse strand, counting down.
TGATGTAGGCCCGGGGTTGGGCCCGCCCCCGCATATTCACCACATGGAGGAGGAGCAGTTCTACGTGCTGGAGGGGCAGCTGACCTATACGGTCGGCGATCAGACCTTCGAGGTGAAGTCCGGGGACTTCATCCACATTCCGCGAGGAACGGTTCATTCGTTCAAGAACGGGCCAAAACCCTCCCGCTTGCTCGCTACTTTTGCCCCGGCAGGCATCGAAGGGTTCTTCAGGGAAGTAGGCGAGCGCGTGGACGACCGTTCGCAACCACCACCGCCCGTCACCGAGGCCACTATCGCACGCCTGCTGGCTGCGGAAGCGGGAGGGTGGAGAGAACATCACGACACGCTGCCTCCGCCTTCCGCGAGATAACTCCCGCGAACTTTAATTGGCATCAGAAACTCACGATTGGAGGAAAACCATGAAGAAGACATTCGTAGCTGCTCTGATTGCTTTGACACTGGTGATGTTGGCTGTGACCGCTCCCGCACGCGCCGAAGCCCAACGGACACCCGTGGCCGGTTCGGAGCACATGTACTTCGGCGCGCCCGGCAGGGTCTGGGTCGCAGATGGATGGGTTCAACTGCGCGATCTCCCGCTCACAGGGACGTTCAACTTTGGGGCCCTTCAGGGCGACGAGACGCAGCTAGTCAACGCGAGATTGGATCCGGCGACCGGCGATGGGGTCGTGTGGGGCGAAGTGACCTACACGGACAGCGCCACAGGAGTTACGTGCTCAGGGGTCCGTCAGGGCACGCTGGACGCTTACCTCATCACGGCGAGGATTACCGCCACGTGCAGCGACGGCTCGCTCTTGCAGGGGACGTTACAGGATACATCTGTGGTCTTCACTCCTGGAGCTCCTATTCCAAGTGAAGTGTATAGCGATTTCGACGGCGAGCTACTCACCCGCTAATAAGGCATTCGCCGGATCAGGAATGGTGGTCGGGAGGGCCCGGCCACCATTTTATATTGGTTCGGACCTTTGCGGCCTCTCCGCCTCCGTGTTCCATCACTTCCGGCGGTGCTATAATGCACTACTCTAGCGACGGAGGAGATGGTATGGCGGAGCGGCCAAATCGGGTTGGGGTGGAGACGGTGACGGTGCCGGGGCGAGCGCTGGAGGGGAACCCGCTGGGCGACCCGGCGGAGCGCGAGATGCCGGTGCTGCTGCCGCCGGGGTACGATGCGGAGCGAGGGAGGCGGTACCCGCTGCTGGTGGGGCTTACGGGGTTCACGGGCAGCGGGGTGCAGATGCTCAACTTCGACCCGTGGCAGCCGAATCTGGCGCTGAGGCTGGAGCAGCTTTACGACGCGGGGATGCCGCACGTTATCGTGGCGCTGCCCGACTGCTTCACGCGGCTGGGCGGGAGCCAGTACGTCAACTCGGAGGCGGTGGGGCGGTACGAGGACTACGTGGTCGAGGAGATCGTGCAGTTCGTGGACGCTAACTTCCGCACGGTGGCCGCGCCCGAGGGCAGGGCGGTGTTCGGCAAGTCGTCGGGCGGGTATGGGGCGATCATGCTGGGCATGAAGCACCCGGAGGTGTTCGGCGCGCTGGCCTGCCACAGCGGAGACATGCTGTTCGACCTGTGCTACAGGGTGGACTTCCCGGCGTTCTGCAACACGGTCAACCGCTACGGGGGCGTGCGGGAGTGGTTCGAGGCGTTCGAGGGGAAGGTGAAGAAGAGCGGGGACGACTTCGTCGCGCTCAATACGCTCGCCATGGCGGCGTGCTACTCGCCCGACCCGGACGGGTTCATGGGCATCGCGCTTCCGGTGGACCCGTATACGTGCGAATTGCGCGAGGACGTGTGGGCACGCTGGCTTGAGTTGGACCCGATCTACGCCGTGGAGAGATACGCTGACAACCTGCGGCGGCTGCGGCTGGTGTATATGGATTGCGGGAGCCGGGACGAAGCGCACCTGCACTTCGGGGCGCGGGTGATGTCGCGCAAGCTGAAGGAGATGGGGGTCGAGCACACCTACGAGGAGTTCGACGACGGGCACCGGAATATCCAGTACCGCTACAGCGAGTCGCTGCCCAGGCTGGCCGCCGCGCTGGAGGGCGAGCGGTAGGTATACCACGCCGTAAAGGAGAACTATAGTGGCCGACCGAATCGCCGGGGCGTACCCCGCCCCACCGTTCCCCACAAACCTCGACTGGATCAACACGGGGGGCAGGGCGCTC
>DASTEB010000286.1:0-5995 GCA_035710025.1 Chloroflexia bacterium | reverse complement strand
CCGTACCAGTGCGCCGCGCGGTTGTGCTGCCCCAGGCCGATGTGGCTGGCGATAAGCAGGCGGTAGGCGTCCTCGTTGCAGCTGTCCTGCGCCAGCAGCTTCTGCGCCCAGATAATCGCGCCGGTGTAGTCCTCCCACTCTAGGCTGATCTGCGCGAGCATCGACAGCACGCTCATGTAAGAGTCGCGCAGCGTCTCGCGCCGCAGGAACGTCCACTCTGCGTACGGCTCGTCCTCCACGTAATCGCCGCGGTACAGCGCCTCGGCCTGCTCGAACTCCTGGTAGGCGCCCTCGAGCAGCCCGGCGCGGTGCATCCGCCAGCCGTTCGCCCGCCGCCGCTCGAACTCGTCCACGTCGGTCCATATATCGACCCGCGGGTTGAGCAGGTAGCCGTTGTCCAGCGTGAGCAGCAGGTTCTCCCCGCCCGGCCTCAGCGCTGCGAGGTGGCGGCGCAGCGTGTGGATCACCACCCTCAACCTGCGCGAAGCGATGTCAGGCTCGGCTTCAGGCCACAACAGCTCCAGCAGGGTGTCTTTCGGGATATGTCGTCTTCCCTGGCTGAGCACGTACTTCAGGATCGTGGCCGCCTGCCCGGGCAGCACGCTCTCAAGCTCGACCCCGCAGTACGACAACCCGAACGAGCCGAACAGCCGCGCCTTCACGCGCTCGTCCGCCGGTACGCTCGGTCCCGTGGAGCGGTCGAGACGCCGCACCAGGTGAGTACCCGACCCTCCACCCGCAAGCTCTTCAAGCAGCGCGTTGAGCGAGGCCGACATCCGCTCGTACTCCTCGGCGGCCGCTTCAAGCGAGCTGCCGATGCCGGGAACCGGCTCAATCACCTGCATAGCCATTGGTGGTGGGGTACTCCTATTCGCTGAAGAGAAGACCGAAGTGCGCCGTGCGCACCCGGTGTGTCCGCTTTGGACGCGCGGCCGCCGGGCCGCTGTATAGCCTGGAGGGAAAGACCCGAGGCAGGGGCTGGACGGCCGCGGCGAACCCAGTCCTTTGACTCGCCGTGGCGGTTTCGCTCCGGAGCGCGATCCCTTGTTCAGCCCCGCCCTCTGCCCTTATCATGACACGTTCTAAGTGAATGCACATCGCTCGAATTGATTAATCAGGCAAACAGTCTTCGCAGGTTACATCTTCGCCCCTCGCGCCGCCTGATTTCCCCCTTTCGCGTGCTCTTGCAGGCGTAAGCCCGCAATATCGCCGCCCCTTGATGATGCCACACCCTGCTTACTACCGCATCGCGTAAACAGCCTAACTGTCCGCCCGCGCGGGATTAATCAGCGCCCCGCGAATGACGAAAAGACGGTAGGCCATCCGGCCTACCGCCCCGCTACAACTTTCGGCCTACGCTATGGCAGCGGCGTGACCTCGGGGTACAGCAGCCCCGAGCCGGTGTTGAGCAGCACAACCCTTTCGCCCTCGCGCACCCACCCGTCGGCCCGCAGCCGCCGCACCGCGGTCAGCAAGGCCGCGCCCTCCGGGCACACCCACAGCCCCCGCCCGGCAAGCTCTCCCAGCGCGCGGCGGATGTCGTCGTCGGTCACGGCGACCGCCGTACCGCCCGTCTCGCGCAAGGCGCGCAGCATCAGCCCGCCCGCCAGCGGTCCCGGCACGCGCAGGCCCGCGGCAACCGTGTCGGCCCCCTGCCAGAACTCGGTCCTGTCCGCGCCCTGCTCCCACGCCCGCACTACCGGGGCGCAACCTACCGCCTGCACCACCACGAGCCTGGGCACAGGCGCTCCGCGGTCGATCCAGCCGATGGAGCGCAATTCCTCGAACGCCTTCCACAGCCCCAGCAGGCCGACGCCCCCGCCCGTGGGGTACAGAATAACGTCGGGCACTCGCCAGCGCAACTGCTCGGCGATCTCCAGCCCCAGTGTCTTCTTGCCCTCCAGGCGGTACGGCTCCTTGAAGGTCGAGCCGTCGTACCAGCCCTCGCGGGCCGCGCCCTCGGCTATCCACTTGCCCGCATCGCTGATCAGACCGTCCACCAGGTGCAGCCGCGCGCCGTACAGCCTCACCTCCTGTTGGATCAGCGGCGGGGCGTCGGCGGGCATAGCGACAACCACCGGGATGCCCGCCCGCGCCCCGTAGGCCGACCACGCGGCGCCCGCGTTGCCCGCCGTAGGCAGAGCGATTGTGCGGGCACCCAATCTGAGGGCCAGCGACACGCCCACGGCCGCGCCGCGCGCTTTGAATGTGCCCGTCGGGTTGAGCGACTCGTCCTTCATCAGCGCGGTGATGCCAAGCTCCCTGCCTAGCCACTCCAGCGGCAGCAGCGGCGTCGTGCCCTCTCCCAGCGACACACGTTCGGCGTCCCGGGGTAGCGGCAGCAATTCGGCGTAGCGCCACAGCCCTTCGCTCCACGGCCGGGCGGCGATTCGGTCGCGGGGCACGCGGCTCTCGAGCGCCTCGAGGTCGTACCGCGCTAGCAAGATGCCGCCGCAAGCGCAAAGGTGGTGCTCCTCTGCGGGCGAGTAGGTCTGCGCGCACTCGGCGCACTCCAGGTGCCTGAGGTAGGTCATCGCTCGCGGGAAGGGCGGCGCGCGCCCTGCCGGGGTCGTGCGGCCCACCACACGCCCGCCGCGATGGCCGCCAGCACAAGGAACAGCGGGAACTCGGGCGGCACCCCGAGCGGCAGCGTCATGAACAGGTTAAAGAACGCGAGAAACAGGAAGAACAGCGCCGCGATGGCGGCGAACCGCGCGGCGTTAGGGTTGGATCGCGCCGGCGGGGGCGTATCGCCGCTCGCGGGGCGTGGTGGTTGGGCCGGCTCGTATGGCATGGGGCCAGTATATGCGCGGAGCGTGCGGGCGGCAAGCAGATCGCTTCTCCGGCGCGACACGCCTAGTTCCCATCTACTTGTGGGTATCCGCCGCTGCCGTTTGGATGTACACTATCCAGAGGAGCAGCGCCTAACACTACATCTTGCCGTCCGCATCGCGATAGTGAGCGGCTGCACGGGCGATTGGCCTGTATTGCCGCCATTGCCGGCTCGCCCGGCCAGGGAGGAGGCATGTAGAGATGTCTGCTGGAGTAACACAACCGGCAGCAGAGCCAGGCGCTGAAGGGGTGGTCACGGACGCGGCCGTGGTTCCCCTGACTGCCCAGGCGCCTGCCGTCGCAAATGGGCGCCCGCCCGTCATCAGCACGCACGGGCTTAGCAAGGACTACAAAACGGTCAAGGCCTTGACCGGGCTTGAGCTGGCGGTGCCGGCCAACTCGATCTTCGGCTTCCTCGGCCCCAACGGCTCGGGCAAGACCACCACCATCAAGCTCTTGCTCGGCCTGATCAGGCCCACGCAGGGCAGCGGCACGGTCTTCGGCCGCGACATCATCAACGACAGCCTGGAGATCCGCAAGCGCACCGGCTACCTCGCCCAGGAACCGCGCTATTACGAAAGCCTCACCGCCCGCGAAACCCTCAGGTACACCGCCCACTTCTTCTACTCGGGGCCGTCCCGACTTCTCGAGGCCCGGATCAACGAGATGCTCGATCTGACCGGGCTGCTCGACAAGGCAGACCGCCCGATCAAGGGCTTCTCGGGTGGCGAGAGGCAGCGCCTCGGCATCGCGCAGGCCCAGGTCAACTACCCCGACCTCCTCATCCTGGACGAGCCGGCCGCTTCGCTCGACCCCCAGGGCCGCCACGACGTGCTCGCCGTGATGGACCGCCTCCGCAAATACACCACCATCTTCTACTCGACCCATATCCTCGACGACGTGCAGAAGGTGAGCGACCGGGTTGCCATCCTCAACAAAGGCGAGCTCATCGCCGAGGCTCCGATCGAACAGCTCCTCACCGGCGGAAGCACGATCTACAAGATCACAATGCGGGGTGACGCGGAGAGCGCGAAGCAGCGAGTAATGGCCGAGCCGTGGGTTGGTAACATCGACAGCAGCGCCGCCGCGGACGGGCTGACAACCTGGCAGTTGACGGTGACCGACGCCCAGATGGCCGAGGCGAGACTGCTGCGACTCGTGCTGGCCGACGAGGGCATAGTCGTTACCGGCTTTGGCCGCAAGACCTACGAGCTGGAGGAGATCTTCCTCGGCCTCGTGGAAGGGAGCAACCGCGATGGGCGCTAATGTGATGACCGGAGGCGACGAGGCGCTGGCCCACCGCACCGGCCTGCACCCCGTGCGCACCAGCCCCCTCATGGGCGGCTTCAACAACATACTGAAGAAGGAGCTGGGGGAGTGGTTCCGGCCCCGCAGCATAATCACCCAGGCCGTTATCTGGCTCGGCATTATCAACGGCTTGATGGCTTTCGTCCTGTTCGTGGTGCCGGTCATAGAGGCGCAGGGCGGCAGGCCCACCCCCCAGATGGACACCTTCATTACCGGCTTGACCCTGTACTTCACCATGGTCTTTCAGGCAGGGACCATTGGAGTCATCATCGCCGCGCAGGACGAAATCGTCGGAGAGAAGCAGACCGGGACCGCGGCCTGGATACTGTCCAAGCCGGTTGCGCGCTTTGCCTTCGTGCTGGCCAAGCTGGTAGCCACGGGCCTCGGCATCCTCGTGTTCGTGGTGGCCCTGACCGCCGCAGTGGCCTACGCGGAGATCGCGCTTGCCTCCGGCCGCTCGGTGGACTTGCTGCCCTACCTGGGTGGGCTTGGTCTCGTGTCGCTCGGACTGATCTACTTCCTGTCGCTCACCATCATGCTGGGCACGCTGTTCAACGAGCGCGGCCCGGTGATCGGAATCACGCTGGGCGCACTCTTCGGCGGCATGATACTCGTCGGCCTGGTCCCGCAAATCGCGCTGGTAACGCCGATACAGTTCCACAACACGGCCGTAGGGCTGGCCGCAGAGGGTACACTGCCCTCGGACTGGATCGTCGCCGCGATCAGCACCGTGCTCAGCATACTGCTGTTCAGCGGAATTGCCATCTGGCGGTTCGGGAAGGAGGAGTTCTAGGCAACCACTACCGCCCGAACCTGCCGCGAACCCGGCCTGTGCTATAATCCCCCATCATGGTCGAGACGCGCACGCAGGGTGACACTCGGCAGGCGGGCGGCAAAGGCCGGGTCGCCGTGGTCGGCACAGGTAGCTGGGGCACTACGCTGGCCATCCTTGCGGCCCGGCAGGGGCTGCAGGTCAGCCTGGTCGCCCGCTCCGAGGACGAGGCCCGCGAGATGCGCGAGGCGGGCGAGAACTCTCGCTTCATGCCCGGCTACCCCTTCCCGCCCGGCCTCACCCCGACCCCCGACATGGAGCGCGCCCTCTCGGGCATCGACATGCTCCTCATGGTCGTGCCGTCGCAAACTATGAGGGCCAACGCCCGCGCCCTGAAGCCCTACCTGCGCAGCGGCACCATCGTCGTGTCGTGCGCCAAGGGTTTGGAGCTGCACACCCTGCTGCGCATGACCGAGGTGCTCGCTCAGGAGCTGGGCGAGGAGCACGCACGCTCCCTTGCCGCGCTCTCCGGTCCGAACCTCGCGAAGGAGATCGTCGCGGGCAAGGCCGCCACGACCGTAATCGCATCGCGCGACCTCGACGTCGCCCGGCGCGCGCAGGAGCTTCTCACGGGCGGGCGCTTCCGCGTCTACACCAACCCCGACGTCACCGGGGTGGAGTTCGGCGGCGCGTTGAAGAACATCATTGCCCTCGCGGCGGGCATGGCCGACGGCATCCGGGCGGGCGACTCGGCCAAAGCCGCGATCATCACTCGCGGGCTGGTGGAAATCGGGCGGCTCGGCATGGCGGCGGGCGCGTCGCTCTTTACCTTCGCGGGCCTGGCGGGCCTGGGCGACCTGATCGCCACGTGCGCCTCTCCCCTTTCGCGCAACCGCACCATGGGCGAGCTACTGGCGCAAGGCAAGGCCACCGACGAGGTCCGCGCCATCATGCACGGGCAGGTGGCCGAGGGCGTCACTACGACAGCCGCGGCGCGCGAACTCGCGGCGCGCTACGAGGTAGAGATGCCGATCACCGAGCAGCTTTACCGGGTGCTGTTCGAGGGGACGGACCTGATGACCG
>DASTEB010000285.1:0-4398 GCA_035710025.1 Chloroflexia bacterium | reverse complement strand
CGATTCTTTGCGTATGGCGGTCTCGTACTGCCCATCAACCTCCTCGACGAGGCGCTCGGCTTCCCCTTTGTCGGCAGTGGTGCGGCCGTCGTAAAGGTCGGGAGCGAGCACGACGAAGCCCTCGGCGGCGAGGCGGTCGGCCAGCCCGGTGAAGAAGTCGTTGAGGCCCCACCAGGAGTGGCAGAGCAGAACGCCCGGCGCGTTGCCTTCGGCAGGCAGGGCGAGGTAGGCGCGGGTCTTTCCGCCTTCGGAGTCGAATTCGATGAAGTCGCCCATGTAGTGTGTCTCCTTTGTGGTTGGGTTGACGAGTGACGAGTGACGAGTGACGGGTGAGCTTGCCTATGGCGGGTAGTGAGATGGAAGCATCGGTGATCAGCCGAGGTCCCGCATCCCGCATCCCGCATCAGGGCCATCACGCGTCACGCGGCTGCATCTTTGGCCGTGATAACCCAGTCCCGGACCGGGACGCCTTTCTGCCCGAGCAGCAGGCTCATCTGGGACGCATGGTCCTGGACGTGGCGCATGTTGTAGAGCAGCAGCTCCACGAAAGTGACTTCGCCCCAGGGGAACCGGTGAATCCGCTGCGCCGTGTCGTCGGTCAGCGCGTCAATAGTCGCCTTGCATCTGCGGCGGCCGTGCTGGAGGTAGGCCAGTAGCTCGTCCTTTGTGTAGGCCCTGTCAGGCAGGTCGTCTTCCTCCATCTCGATCAAAGTGAAGGGGGCCGGGGGTTGGAAGCCCTCCTCCGCGCCGAAAAGGTACAGGTCGAGCCAGAACAGGGTGTGGTAGACGCGGTACCAGACCTGGGAATACTCCGGCCGTCCGGAGGGGTTATCCCACAGTTGGGCGTGCCAGAGGTTGTCGGGGCAGGCGCGGACAACCTCGTCCAGCGTGTCGATGGTGGCCCCGAACTGGTGCCAGATGATCTGTTTCCAGGGAATGTTCACTTTGCAGCTCCTATACTTCCACTGAATGCTAGTCTCAACACTACAAACCAATCCTCTATGCGCTAGAGAGGCCAAGGCGCGGGCCGAGCACCTCGTCGCCGTAAGCCCAACCATCGCTGTCGGGCGGCTCTACGCCCTGGGCGCCCATTAGCGAGCCGATGTGGGTGCGGTGCTCGGTGGCGTGGTTGAGCGCCTGGACTATGAGCGTCATGATGGGTAACTCAACCGCCTCGCCCTCGTCGCTCCGAGTACGCAGGATAGGGTCGTCCGGCAGGTTCTCGGCTATTTCGACCAGGGCGCTGCCGCTAAGGTCGGCGGACGCTCGGAGCGCATCGAAGCCGGGAAATGGTTCTACCGCCAGGCGGGGGTTGGGTTGCTCGCCCCGCAGGAAGGATACGTAGCGGTCCTCGTTGCGCAGCCAATGCAGAAGGGTAGAGCGGATGCTGCCGAAGGTGCCGGGGATGGTGGCATCTAGCTGTTCGTCAGTGAGCTTCTCGCACGCGTCGAGAAGGCGCATGGTTGCCCAGAGATTGTGGCGGTACATCTCGGCGAGAGCAGTATTGGGCATTGGGGTGTCCTCCCTGTAGGTCTGTTTGTGGGCCGGTGGTTTACTGAGGTTGTGGGTCCGGGTTGTATCGGGCGGTTGCGTTGGCAGCCGTCGTGCGGGGGTTGCAGCCGTTCTATAACCCGAAGCGCGGGTTGAGCACCTGATCGCCGTACTCCCAGCCGTCGCTGTCGGGCGGCTCTACGCCCTGGTAGCCCATGAGCGAGCCGATGTGCGTGCGGTGCTCGGTGGCGTGGTTGAGCGCCTGGATGATGAGCGTCATGGCGGGTTGCTCGTAAGGCTCGCCGCGCCAGGTGCCGCGCAGGATGGCGTCTTCCCGCAGGTTCTCGCAGATGTCGATAAGGGCGTTGCCGGTGCGCTCGGCCGAAGCCCGTAGCGCGTCGAAGCCGGGGAATGGACTATCTTCGAGGCGCGGGCCGGGCTGCTCGCCCCGTATGCGGGCAACGTAGCGCTCCTCGGCGCCCAGCATGTGCAGCAGCGTCGAGCGAATGCTGCCGTAGGTGCCCGCCAGGCTCGTGTCAAGCTGCTCGTCGGTGAGCTTTTCGCAGGCGTCGATCAGGCGCAGTGTTGACCTCAGGCTGTGGCGGTACATCTCGGCGAGGGTGGTATTGGGCATTGTTTTAGCCTCCCTATACGGGTTGATTGCGTGCGGGATAGTTGGATGCAGCGACGGTGGTGAGCGGTTAGTGGTCGGCGAGTATCAGAGCGGCTCAATATTGATGAGGTTGAAGAATATGCCGAAGTCCTGAGCATTGTTCGTTAGCAGCGTGCCGATGCCGTGAGTCAGCATGGTTGCTACGATGTTGGCATCGTGAATACGTTTACCGCCGATTGAGGTGGGTGCGATTATCCGGAGGAGTTCGGCAGTTACGCTTGGCCCATCCTCGGCGACGGTGTACTCAGTCTGGAAACGCTGTACGTCTGCAATAAGCTTGGGTAGCGGCACGGGAATTAGTATCCCCTGTGGCCTGCTCAAGGCTGCAAGTTACTCTCGCATAATCTGCCGGCTGATCCAGAGCGTATCACCTGCTTGCGCGTGGCCGCTAATGGCCTGCTGAGCAGCCGCTCTGAATGGTGAGCCAACTGTGTTCGCATATATAAGCACATTGGTGTCGAGGATGACGGGATCAGCGGCCATCGTCGTCGTAGATCTGATCACGGCTGAAAGTAAGGCCCTCGGGCCATGGCCCAACGTCGTGAGCAGAGAACGTAATCTTCGAGGGCGCGGTCTGTTGGCTCGACTGGCCGTCTATTTGGATGATGGCCTTGTGCTCCCCAGGCGCCACTTCGGGGGGGACCTGAATCTTGATTGTAGCCGTGCCATCTTCGGCCACGATCAAGTCAGTCTCAATTCTTACCATGTTGAACCTCCAAGGGCGCGGCGGGACTAGGCCGCGCCCCTCTTGCGCTCGCCTTTGCCGGGGAGCACTCGCTTGAGAAACTGCCCGGTGTGCGAGGACTCGATGTCGGCGACCTCTTCGGGGGTGCCCACGGCCACGACCTCGCCTCCCGCGTCGCCGCCCTCGGGGCCGAGGTCGATCAGCCAGTCGGCGGTCTTGATGACGTCGAGGTTATGCTCGATGACCAGGATGGTGTTGCCCTGGTCGGTGAGGCGCTGGAGCACGTGGAGCAGGCGCTCGATGTCGGCGAAGTGCAGGCCGGTGGTCGGCTCGTCCAGGATGTAGAGGGTCTTACCGGTGGCCTTGCGCGACAGCTCGGCGGCCAGCTTGATGCGCTGCGCCTCGCCGCCCGACAGTGTGGTGGCGGGCTGGCCGAGGCGAATGTAACCCAGGCCGACGTCGCACAGCGTCTTGAGCTTGTTGCGGATCGAGGGCACGTTCTCGAAGTACTCGGCGGCCTCCTCGACCGTCATGTCGAGCACCTCGGCGATGTTCTTACCCTTGTAGCGGATCTCTAGCGTCTCGCGGTTGTAGCGGGCGCCGTGGCACACCTCGCACGGCACGTACACGTCGGGCAGGAACTGCATCTCGATTTCGATGATGCCGTCGCCCCGGCATGCCTCGCACCGCCCGCCCTTCACGTTGAAGGAGAAGCGGCCCATGTCGTAGCCGCGCACGCGCGACTCGGGCACCTTGGCGAATACCTCGCGGATGGGGGTGAACGCGCCGGTGTAGGTCGCGGGGTTCGAGCGCGGGGTGCGGCCGATGGGCGACTGGTCGATCTCGATCACCTTGTCGATCTGGTCCATGCCCTCGACCGATTGGTGGGCGCCGGGGCGGTCCTTCGACTTGTACAGCGCCTGGGCCAGCTTGCGCGACAGCACCTCGTGCACCAGAGTCGACTTGCCCGAGCCCGACACGCCCGTCACGCAGATGAAGCGGCCCAGCGGGAACTCGACGGAGATGTGCTTCAGGTTGTTCTCGTGAGCGCCCCGCACGACGATGCTGTTGCCGCTGCCTTTTCGGCGCTTGCGCGGCACCGGGATTGTGCGCTCGCCGCGCAGATAGGCCGCGGTGATCGAGTCGCCGTCGTTCAACACCTCGTCGAAGGTGCCCTGCGCGACGATCTCGCCGCCGTGCTCGCCCGCGCCGGGGCCGATGTCTATGAGCCAGTCGGCCACGCGCATTGTCTCTTCATCGTGCTCGACCACAATCAGGGTGTTGCCCAGGTCGCGCAGGCGGATGAGGGTATTGATCAGGCGGGCGTTGTCGCGCTGGTGCAGGCCGATTGACGGCTCGTCCAGGATGTAGAGCACGCCCATGAGGGATGAGCCGATCTGGGTCGCGAGCCTGATGCGCTGGGCCTCGCCGCCCGCGAGCGTCGCCGCGGTGCGGTTGATGGTGAGGTATTCGAGGCCGACGTCGTTCAGGAAACCGAGGCGGGCGCGAATCTCCTTGAGGATCTGCCGGGCAATTAGTTGCTCTTTCT
>DASTEB010000284.1:0-5616 GCA_035710025.1 Chloroflexia bacterium | reverse complement strand
CGGACGCCTCGGCCGTCTCCAGGCGCACCTTCCTCAAGTATGCGATAGGGGCGGTTTCGTCCTTCGTCGGCATCGTCGCGGGCGTTCCTATCTTCGGCTACCTGGGCAGTGTGTTTCAGGCCAAAGGACGCTCTCAGTGGGTGAAGCTGGGGCGCATCGAGCAGTTTGACGGCGCGACCCCACAGCCGGTGCAGTTCACCCTTGAGCAGCAGGACGGGTGGGTCGAGACGCGAGAGGCGCGCTCCTGCTGGGTAGTGCGCGAGGGAGAGAAGGTAGCGGTATTCAACGGCCGCTGCACCCACCTCGGCTGCGCATACAGCTGGCAGGACGAGGGCGAGCACAAGGACCGCTTCTTCTGCCCCTGCCACGGAGGCGTATTCGACCGGGGCGGCTACGTGGTGGGCGGCCCGCCACCCAGATCTCTCGACCGCCTTGAGACAAAGGTGGAGGACGGCGACCTGATGGTGCTTTACCAGGACTTCCACCCGGGCGTTACCGGCAAGACGGCGGTCTGAGCGAGCTGCCGGCAGCGGTTGGCCGCGCAGGCAATCGCAGGCCGGGAAGGGGCGAACCGATGGCAAGAGTGGGCGACTGGCTGGAAAGTCGAACCGGGATCGGCAAGTTCTGGCGGGCCATCTTCCACCGCCGGGTGCCCGTGGGGTTAAACTGGTCCTACACCCTTGGGGCCGCGGCGCTCTTTGTGCTCGGCTTGCAGACGGTGACCGGCATCCTGCTCGGGATGAACTACTCGCCCAGCCCCGACCGCGCATACGACAGCATCCTCTATATCAGCGAGACGGTCCCGTTCGGAGCTTTCGTGCGCGGCCTGCACCACTGGGGCGCATCGGCCATGGTCGTGTTGGTGGTGCTGCACCTGCTGGTGGTGTTCATCCAGGGGGCCTACAAGCGGCCGCGCGAGGTGACGTGGCTCGCGGGGGTCGTCCTGCTGCTGATAACGCTGGGATTTGGGTTCACCGGGTACCTGCTGCCGTGGGATCAGAAAGCGTACTGGGCTACTACCGTCGGCACCAATATGCCGGGCACCATGCCCCTTATAGGGCCGGAGCTGGTCGCGCTGCTGCGCGGGGGGACCGAGCTCGGGGCTGTGGCGCTGTCGCGCTTCTACACAATCCATGTGTTGTTGCTCCCGGCCCTGATCGGGCTGTTCGTGCTGGTACACCTTGCGCTCGTCGTGTGGCACGGGGTAAGCGTTCCAGCGCGGCTGTGGCACCGGGGTCTGGCAGGGCTGCAGAGGCTCGGCGGCGGGCGCAGAGGGCAGCGGCGAGACCTGGCGGGCGTTCGGCCTGCCGCGCAGGTCGATCCCGAGGTGGCGCCCGCGATGGAGCCGTTGCCCGATGCGGTGGGCATGACCATGGAGCAGGAGCACGAGCGGTACAAGGCTTTCAAGGCGAAGGGGCCTCGCTTCTGGCCCGAGGTGATCGCCGAGGACTCGGTCGCCGTGCTGGTCGTCTTCTCAGTCATCGTGCTGCTGATCGCGGCGTTCGGAGTGCCCACCGAGGCGCGGGCCGACCCGACCGACACCACGTATATCCCGCGGCCAGAGTGGTACTTCATGTTCCTGTTCCAGCTTGTGTCGTACTTCCCGGGCAACCTGGAGTGGATTGGGGTGGTAGTCATCCCGGGGCTCTTAGTGTTTCTGCTCTTCGCGCTGCCCTTCCTTTCGAGGGGGACTGAGCGCAGGGCCTGGAAGCGACCCATCGGCACGGCAGTCGCTGCGGTGGTGCTGGTCGGCGCGGGGGTGCTTACCGTGCTGGCGTACCAGAGCACCCCGCCCAGCGTGGTGGTGGAGGACGGCACCGTGCTCACCTCGCAGCAGTTGCGGGGCAGGCAATTGATCGTGCAGCAGGGGTGCAATTCGTGCCACGTGATCGCCGGGCAAGGCTCGCGCAAGGGCCCCTGGCTGGACGGCATCGGGCAGCGCATGACGGCGGGCGATATCCACTTCTTCATGGAGAAGCCCAAAGCCTTCAACCCCGCAGCCTCGATGGAGCCGGTTATCCCTCCGCTGACCCACGAGGACGTGGAGGCGATCACGCAGTACCTGCTGACACTGGACGAAAAGGCGGTGGAGGCGGCGCAGAGCGGCGAGAAGGAGGTGAGCAGCAGGTGAACAGCGCATTTGACCGGCGGCCCAGGACCATGAGGCGCACGCACGCTTCGGGCCTGCTGCTCCTCGTCGTCGCCATCGCGCTGGCGGCCGGCGTGGTCTATACCCTGCAGCCGGGGACCGGGGCCGGCTTCGCTGCGTGGTTCCCGGGCAGACCCACTGTGGGTGTAGACACGTCGACCGGGGGTGCCGGTGAGGGGGCGGCCGGCGTGCCCCGGTCGAGGTCGGGCTTGGTGCCCACGAGCGAGAACCGGGGCAGGGTGCTCTTCGGGCGGTACTGCGATTCGTGCCATACCGACGCGCGCGAGATGATCGGCCCGAGCCTGCGTACCGCTCAGTTCAAGGGCCAGTACAAGAGCGCCGACGAGATCATCCACTTCGTGCGCACGGGCGGGTTCGACATGCCCGCCTACCCCGAAACGCTGGTATCGGACGAGGAGATGCAGCGGATCTCCGAGTACATCCTGAGCCTGCCGGAAGAGAGTCGTTGACGGCGGGCACAGGGAGTGGAGGCAGCCGTATTCGGTACTGCATCGAAGGCTGCGTCCCTCTTCGTTAGAGCCGCTGCCATTCTCCCCATACCATCGAGTTCTCCACCGACAGGCTCCATCGTCGCGTCTGGTGCCCGGAGGCAGCGCGGCAGTGGCGATTTCGCGTACGCCCCGGG
This sequence comes from Chloroflexia bacterium, assembly GCA_035710025.1. GTDB lineage: Bacteria > Chloroflexota > Chloroflexia > QHBQ01 > JADMIH01 > JADMIH01. Next base: position 2,821 of record DASTEB010000284.1, on the reverse strand, counting down.
CTTCCTCGGGAAGTAGTCAAGATTGCCGCTCGGTGCCGCCACTTTAGGGCTGATACTGCGTTTGGAAGTAGGACCACCGCAAAGGCAGACACGAGTTTCCATCGGGTGCGGCGCCTGTCGCGTGGGTGGGCACAGCCGGGATGGGCAGCAAGAACACTCCCGGCAAGTCAGACGCAGGAGAAATCGACCGGCATGTTCCCTCTGCTAAAATAAAGCATGCCCTGGAACGACGAAACGCTCGTGGCCGGTCTAAAGAGACGGGACGGCCCGGCGGTGGAGTTCGCGGTCGAGACGTATGCTCCCAGGCTCTACCGCTATGCCGTCTACCAACTTGGGGATACTGCTGCCGCCGAGGACCTGGTGTCGGAAGTGGTCACGCGCATGCTCGAGAAGATCGACGGCTACACCTACACCGGCGCGCCGTTTCAGGCATGGCTCTTCCAGATCGCCCGCAACCTTGTGACCGACAGTTACCGCCAGAAGGCCAGGGCGCAGGTCGTTTCGCTGGAGGGCTGGCTCGAGGGGGGAGAAGGGTACGACGTGGGAGCGAACGACACGAGGATCGAGAGTCTGGCCGACCAGGATACGCTGCTCAGGGTGCTCGCCCAGTTGACCGACGAGCAGCGGCAGGTGATCACGCTGCGTCTGATTGAGGGGTGGCAGCCCGCCGAGATAGCGGAGTTGCTTGGAAGGTCGATAGATTCGGTGAAGTCGCTGCAGTACAGGGCGATGCAGGCCATGAGGCGCTGCGTCGAGCAACTGCAGGCCGACTACTAGAACCAGAGGAAGCATTTATTGGACGGGCCTGAGAACCGGCACCCCGAAGACGTGTTCGATGCCGCGCTGGAGAGCCTGCTCGCAGGCACTCCCATCGAGAGCATCCTGGCTCAGTACCCGGGCATGGCCGCCGAGCTTGAGCCGGTGCTGCGCGCCGCGCAGGCAGCACGCAGCGCCCCGCGCCCCGAGCTTCCCGCCGCTAGCCTCGCGGCGATCATGGCGCGCGCTCAGGCAAAGGCCGGCGAGCAGCGGGCAAACGCCCTCGCGGCCACGACCCCCGTGGCGATAGCCGGAGCGGCCCGCGTGGAAGAAGCCTCCGGCGGTATGGGCGCGGCGGCGGCGCGGCCTGCGGGACGGCCCGCACTGTTCGCGCTCCCGCCCGCGGTGCGCTCGGCGGCCGCGCTTGCCGCGGCGCTTGTGATGCTGGTGGGCGCACTGTTCCTGCTCGCCCTGCTGCGGCCCGAGCGCACCGAACCGGCCTCGACCCCCGAGCCGCTGCGCACGATTTCGGTGCCGACGGTACGCGCCGTCGCTGCGGAGACGCCCTCGGCCGTGCCTGTCGAAAGCATAAGACCCACCGATTCGCCTCTCGCCTTCTCCACGGCAACCATGCCGCGCGACACGGCGACCGTGCTCCCGCTCCCGACCTCACCCAGCCCGCCGGCGCAGCTCACCGCGACCGTCCGGCCCGCCGCGCCCCTGCCGGCAACCGCCCCCAGGCCCGCGCCCACCGGTACCGCCCCGGCGCCCTCGGCTCCCGATCACGCCGCGACCGAGACGCCCGAGCCTGTGCCGACCATGCCGCCCAGCCCGACGCTCGCGCCGACCGAAGAGCCGTCGCCCACGGCCGCCGCGACCGAGACGCCCGAGCCGGAAGAGACCGAGGAGGTCGAGGAGACGCGCACGCCAGTGCCCTTTGCCACGGAGACGGCCGAACCGACCGAGGAGCCTGACGACACCCCGGAGCCGGAAGAGACCCAGGAGCCTGAGCATACTCCCGAGCCTGAGGAGACCGAGGAGCCGGACGAGACGCCGACGGCGCGGCCCGCCACTCGCACGCCCGAAACCGAGCCGACCGAAGAGCCTGAGGAGACGCACACACCAGAGCCTGAGGAGACCGAGGAGCCTGAAGTGACCCCCAGCCCCAGGCCAACCGAAGACAACCCGGACTGAGCCGTATCGCTCCTTCTGGCTCGCGAAAAGAGCGGTTTCTTCCTCCAGGGGACCGCTCTTTTCGTTTGTCCAGACCGGCACCGACCGGCAGCTGCATTAAAATTCCGTATCTATTCCGGACCCGCGCCACTATGAGGCGGCATCTGCGTTAGGAACGTCATAGCCGCATGCCATCGCTCCAGGCACCCGACGCAGAGGTCCTTTCAGGGGGTGTAACTCGGTTCGGACATTATCGCAAGTCCTCTCGTTTCCTCCCCCCGCCTGTTGACCAGGCCTCAGAAGTCACCTCCCGGGCTGCCTGAACACGACGTACTCGCAATTCGGAGCCCACGAAATGAGCAAGGACTACCCGCCCAGCCCCGGCCCCGGCCAAAGCGCCAATCCCAGCCGGGTGCTCATGTATTGCCACGACGGATTCGGACTCGGCCACCTGCGCAGGACCACCACCCTGGCCCGCCGCCTGCGCGAGGCTCACCCCGACAGCAGCGTTCTTCTAGCCGTGGGGAGCTCCGCGCTCCCTTTCTGGAAGGACGTCCCCGGCCTTGACTACGTCAAGCTGCCTTCGATCCGCAAGGTAGCGCAGGACCGCTGGAGCGCGCGCAGCCTGCCCATCTCGCCCGACATGGCGCACGGCATACGCGCCTCGATGCTGCGCGAGGTGGTGCGCCGCTACCGCCCGCACCTGTTCGTGGCCGACTACCTGCCGATCGGCCCCGCGGGCGAGCTGATCCCCGCGCTCGAGTCGGCGGAGCAGCTTGGCACGCGGTGCGTGCTGGGCCTGCGCGACGTCGTCGACGCGCCCGATACGGTGCGCGAGCTTTGGCGCGCCCACGGCACCATGTCCGCCATCGAGAAGTGGTACGACCAGGTG
>DASTEB010000283.1:0-2940 GCA_035710025.1 Chloroflexia bacterium | reverse complement strand
GCCCTTTAGCTCGACTTTGTACCGGGCGGTCAGCGTGGGGCCGACCACGGCGGGGATGTTGCGCTCCAGCAGCTCGTCCACCAGCATGTGGGCCTCGGTCGAGTGGTCGAGCACCATGCTGAAGTCAAACTCGTCGCGGATTCGAAGAGCGGTCAGGATGTCGTCGGAGCGGTGGGCGTGCCAGCGCATCGGGATCTCCCCTCGCAGCACCATCGCTATGTGCTCCATCTTGATGTCGCGTTCGAACGTTTTGGTCGGGTCGTTAGCCCGCTCGTGTGCCGCATGCTTTTCGATGTAGTTCTGCGCCTTGACCAGGTTCTCACGCATCAGCGCGGCGATTCCGAGGCGGGTCGAGGGCATCTTCTTCTGGTCGCCGTGGCTGCGCTTGGGGTTCTCGCCCATCGCCGCCTTGAGGCCGGTGGGGTGCCTGACAACCATGTCGTCTATGCGCGTGCCGTGCGTCTTGACCAGCACCGCAAGCCCGCCGATCACGTTGCCGCTGCCCGGCATTACGTTTACCGCGGTGACGCCCGCCGACAGCGCGTCGTTGAAGCCGATATCGCCGGGGTAAGTGGCGTCGATGGCTCGCACCTGGGGCGTGATGGGGTCGGTGGACTCATTGGTATCGGCGCCTTCCTTCCCAATGGCCAGCTCGCCGATGCCCACGTGGGTATGGGCATCGATCAGGCCGGGCGTGACAACCTTGCCCTCGGCATCAACCACCATCGCGTCGCCCGGCACCTCAATGTCGTCCTCAGGGCCTGCCGCCGCGATCTTGCCGTCGTCGCCGATGAGCACCGTACCGCGCTCCCATACGTGGTCGCGCCCTTCGTTGTCCGGGGTGACGGGCAGCACGCGCCCGCCCCTGATAGCGATAGTCATTGCGCCTCCATAGTCGTAGTGCGAATGCGAAGTAAAGCCAGTCCGTTGTACCACCTGCACGGTACAGTGTCAAAAGCGCTGATGCAGTACCTTCTTCCCCCCACGCAGTACTCCGAAAGTAGTAGTCGCTATCGTCTGCGCGGTGGATACGCGAAACTTGCGTAACATGTATGATGCCAAGTTACGCCATATTACGTAGGTCCGGCGATTGACCGCCCTTCCGGACGCGTGCTATCCTCTTGCGACGGCTGATACCGAGCCCGGTATGCCGCACGCCTCGAGGGGGATATGTTACCTGCCCAGGAGTTCAGGCAGTCCTGTTTGCTCTTAGCAGCGAACAACTGCGCGGCCATTAACACACACAGCGGCCACCCTTCCATCCGGCACAGCATTATGCTGGTCGTCTATCTCCTTGCCGCTTTCGCCCTACGCCGCCGCGGCCTCGGCCGGCGCGAGCTCCGGCCCTCACGCACCACTGTATCCCCCTCGTTCGTTCCCCCCGCCGCCATGCGCGCACTCTCCCACCTCCTGGCGCGTCTCGTTCGCGGCGACCGCATTGAGTCCCGCATCAAGGGCCGCCTGGCCATAGCGTACCGGTGATCGCCCGGGGCAGGGCGAACACTCGCCGGGACCGGCAAGGCTCGCAAGGGCATCATCAAATCGCGAGCGACCCCCGCAGACGCCGGTAACACTTCCGCACAACAGGCGCGTCACGTGTCTGCTTGTGTGCATGAATTCACTACATCCACTACGGAGGCGCAAATTGAATCTCAGCACACGACTGGCAAAGAACCTGGGAGCCGCAGGCTTATCTCTGTTCCTTCTCGCCGGTATCATGGCGGCAAACCCGACATCTACTTATGCCGCACCCCCCGTCGCGGGCGCTAAAGCCGTCGTAACCAACACCGACGGCGATCCGATCAGGATTCGCGAAGGCGCGGGCACCGGATACGACAAGATCTCGGCCTCATACGAAGGCGAAGTGGTCAACGTGCTCGAAGGGCCGGTCACGGACGGCGCGGGCATTCGCTGGTACAAGATTGAGACTTCCTCGGTCACAGGGTGGATGATGGCAGCGTACCTCGCCGCCAGGGACGCGCCCGCGCAGGCGCCCGCTGCTCAGCAGGCGCCCGCGGGCCCGACGCTCACAGGGTATGTTCGCGTGGCCAACTCTGACGGAGACCCGGTGCGCATGCGCGCCTCCGCTGCCCGTAACGGCGCGATCGTCGCCAAGTTCGCCCCCAACTCCGTCCTGCAAGTACACGAAGGCCCCGTAGCCGACGCTGAAGGCATCGCGTGGTACCGCGTTTCGGCCGACGGGCACTCGGGCTGGATGATGGCCGAATTCCTGGCACAGGCCGACGCGCCGGCACCCGCGGCCGCGCCGGCAGCACCCGCCGAGCCCGCAGCGCAGCCCGCCGAAGCGCGCACCGGCACCGCCCGCGGCGAGGAGCCGACCGCATCGAGCGACGGCGAGACCTTGCGCAGCAGTATCGTCAGCCGCGCCCTTCGACACGTCGGCGCCCGCTACCGCTTCGGCGGCACAGGTCCCAACGCCTTCGACTGCTCCGGCTTCGTGTACTACGTGCTGAACAACTCGGGCTTCCGGGTCGGCCGCGACATGGGCGCTCAGCTTGCGTCGGGCCGCCGCATCTCGACCGACGAGCTACTGCCGGGCGACCTGGTGTTCTTCGTGAATACATACAAGCGCGGGCTGTCGCACGCCGGTATCTACGTCGGCAACGGCAAGTTCGTACACGCCGAGAACGAAAGCACCGGGGTACTCGTCAGCTCTCTCTGGTCCGCGTACTGGTCGTCACACTACTACACGGCCGTTCGCCTTCGCTAGCCTATTGGGGCAAATTCGAGGGCCGCTCCTGCGATTCAGGGCGGCCCTCATTTATTTCTCCGGCTGGCCCACAATTTGCACCTCTGGCCGAATGTAGGAGGCCGGAGAAATCACCGGAGAACGAGAGGAGGCCAGACAATGTGCATGAGCTGCGGTTGCGGCGAGCCGAACGAAGACCACGGCAACCCCGACAACATCACGCTTGACGA
>DASTEB010000282.1:0-4169 GCA_035710025.1 Chloroflexia bacterium | reverse complement strand
ACCCATGCCGATCCCGTACGGGGGCACGATGGGCGTTCCCATGGGGCGGCGCGCTCCCTTGTACAGGGGCAGCACGAAGCCGATGGGCTGCACCAGGAACGGGGCGTTACGCAGCAGCAGGCCCCGCTCGACCAGCGACTCACGGGTGAGTGAGAAATCGAAGCTCGACAGGTAGCGGATGCCGCCGTGTACCAGCTTGGTGGAGCGCGAGCTTGTGCCCGAGCTGAAATCGCCCTTGTCGATCACCGCGACGCTGAGGCCGCGGGCCGCCGCGTCGAGCGCGACCCCCACCCCGGGGATGCCCCCGCCCACCACGAGCACGTCGACCCCCGAGGCCATGCGCCGGAGGTTGTCGGCGCGGTCGGATAACGATAAGTGTGGAAGCCGGTCCATGCGGCGCACACTCCTTAGACACGAGGTTGCTGCGCGGGGCCGCCAAGCGCGCGGCCGCCTCTTCTATTATATAGCGTTTCGGGGGTAGCGTCCGGCGGCTATCACCTGATTGGCTCTTGACACAGAGGGCACAGAGGACACAGAGCACGCAGGGAATAATATGGGGCATAGCACTCATATTCGTTTAGTGCCATGCCCCAACTGAATCTCTGTGCCCTCTGTGCCAGGCCAACCCCGCCATCAGCCTCCGGCTACCACGCTGCATACCACCAGCCCGGCCAACAGCAGCAGGGCCGCCAGGCCTACCGAGGCGGGCACAGGCAGCCGCGCGCCGGAGGCCCGACCCAGCGTGGTGCTGGTCCTGCCCAGCACGTGGGGCACGTCCGACACGACGGTGTTGGGCCGGAACAGCAGGGCCGCTTTCAGGCGAAGCGCCGTCTGGTTGTGCAGCACGTACTCCCACAGCTTCGAGGGCAGCGACTCGGGCAGCACCACCGTGATCGTATCGTCCGGGTTCTGCTTGTCGAGCGCGTCGATGTACGACAGCAGCGGCCCCACCAGCGAGCGGTAGGGCGACTCTATCAGCACGAGATTGATGTCGGTGCCGGGCAATAGCTCGGCCCATTCCCGGTTGAACGCCTCGGCCTCGCCCGGCTCCTCTCCCTCGACTATGTGTACCGCCGTCACGGTGGGCGACAGCGACCGCGCATACTGCAGCGCCGTCAGCGTGATCGAGTTCAGGCGCGACACCGGCACAACGAACGTGTGCTTGAACACCCTGGGCGTGACAGGCTCCGTGGCCAACGCCTCTTCTGCCTCGACGCGGGCGTAGTGCCTGTGGATGGCGAGGAACATCCCTATCAACACGGGGATCAGCGCCAGCACAATCCACGCGCCGTCCGTGAACTTGGTCACCGCAGAGATGACCAGCACCACGCCCGTGGTCAGCGCGCCCAGCCCGTTGATGAGCAGGTTGCGCTGCCAGCCGGGCGAGCGCGTGCGCCACCAGCGCACCACCATGCCCGACTGCGACAGAGTGAACGAGTTGAACACGCCGACAGTGTACAGCGGGATGAGCGCGGTGGTATCGCCGTTGAAGGCAACGATCAGCACGCACGCCACAAACGACAGCGTGATGATGCCCCAGGAGAACGCCAGCCGGTCGCCCCGGAAGCTGTACTGGCGGGGCATGAACCTGTCGCGGGCCAGGAAGTACGACAATCGCGGGAAGTCGGCGAAAGCGGTATTGGCCGCCAGCACGAGGATGAGCGCCGTTGCTATCTGTATGTAGAACCACAGCGGGTTCGAGCCGAGAAACGACGGGAACACCGTGCGGGCAAGCTGCGAAAGCACCGTCTCCTGCTCGCTCGGCCTGATCTGCAGCTGGGTCGCCAGGAACGTGATGCCGGAGAACATGGTGATGGAAGTAAGCGCCATCACGGCCAGGGTGCTGCGCGCGTTCTTCGCCTCGGGCGGCTTGAAGGCGGGCACGCCGTCGGCGATGGCCTCCACACCAGTCAGCGCCGTACACCCCTGGGTGAACGCCCTGAGGATGAGGAACAGCGACAGCGCCTCGGCCCCGTAGGGTATCACCTCGGCAGGAGGCTCGTATATCGGAGTGCCGCCCACGCCCAGGAACACCCTCAGCAGCCCGTAGCCCAGCATGCCCAGTATGCCAATGATGAACAGGTACGTGGGCAGCGCGAAGATATTGCCCGACTCGCGTACTCCCCTGAGATTCACCACCGCCACGAGGATGACGACAACCACGCATATCTCCACGCGCCAGGGCAGCAGCGCCGGGAAGAGCGAGTACAGCGCCGCGATGCCCGCCGACACACTCACGGCCACCGTCATCGTGTAGTCTATCAGGATGGACGCCGCCGCTGTCAGGCCAGGGATCGTGCCCAGGTTGTCCTTCGTGACGATATACGACCCGCCGCCACGCGGGTACGCGGCGATGGTCTGCCGGTACGAGGTGGCGACGATGGCGAGTAAGATGACGATGGCCAGCCCGATAGGCAGGGTGAGACCCGCGACCACCCCGACGCCTGCCAGGATCAGCACGCGCAGTATCTCTTCCGTGGCGTAGGCCACCGACGAGAGGGGGTCGGACGACAGCACCGCTAGCGCCTTCGCCTTCGTCAGCCGCTCGTGGATTGCGTGCTCGCTGCTGATCGGCTCGCCCACCAGCAATCGCTTGACCCGCCCGATCCTGCGTCCCCACCGGCTCCTGGGTAGGTCGCTGTCCAGCGATGCGGCCAGCACGCCGCCGCCCTTGCGCCGGAACACCCCGGCCTGGCGCGACTGCCTGATGAAGCGGTCGCCGGGCAGGCTGCCCTTCACCACCTTTTCCTCGCGAAGGTCGGGGCGTATCCTGTGCCCCGGGCTTGCGGGCGGAGGAAGTCCCACGCCCTGTGCCGAGTCTCGCGTCGGGAGCGCGTCACGCCCGTCAGGCGCTTGCCTCTCGGCGCTCTGCACGCCCGGACGCGCGCTTACCGTCACCGGGTGCCGGTGGGGGGTCTGTTCGGATTGTCCTTCAGTCTGCGCCGCGTCTGTACGGCCCGCAGAATCACTCATTCGCTACCTCGTGCGTCATGCGTCATGCGTCATGGGGCAAGAAGATACTGCTCTGAATCCCTGACGTTTGACGCATGACGCATTACGAATACTCCTCCACAAGCTTCATCAGCTTGTCGATGGTGAAGGGTTTGGGCAGGAACGCAGCGGGGTGGTAGTGCTGCATCTGCTCCCGCGTGGGGGTAACGTAGCCCGAGATCGCTATCACCGGCACCGCCACGTCCTGAGAGTCGAGCCATTCGGCCACGTCCCAGCCGCTCGCGTCCGGCAGGTTGATGTCGAGGATGACCACCCCCGGCTTTATCTCGGTCCGGTCAACCGCGTCCCGAAACGATGCGGCCTCCAGCACCGTGTAGCCCCTCGCCCACAGGTTGCGCGCGATTATCGACCTGAGATGATCGTCGTCCTCCACCACCAGCACAAAAGGATGTTCCCGCGTCATTTCGCCTTTCCTTTCCACGGGGCCAACGCCGCGGCCCCATGGCACATGACCCGATTAAAGTGTAGGCAAACGGGCATAAGGGCCGCGTAAGCGCGCACCGTCCCGGGCATAAGAAAAACATAAGAATCGCGGCGATTGAAGCGGCGGTACGGCGCTCACACGCACCACGCAGCACCATAACTGGTACAATTCGGATGGGCACCGGAGGACCCCGGAGATGGGCACCGAACGACGACCCGGCGATCGCGTGATACGCCGGGAACACAAGCAGATGGACGCGCCGCAAGCGCGGCGGCCGCGCCTGCTCCTGGGCCGCGCCCCCGGCGAAGCCGAGCCGGGCGCGGGCGCAACGGCGCTCACCTACCTCGCCGCGATAGCCGTCCTCGCGCTGACCACCCTCCTGCTGGTGCTCGTGCGCGAGCAGGTCGGCCTGCTGAACGCGGCGCTCGTCTACCTGATCGTGGTCATCGGCATCACGGTGTTCGCCGGGCGCAGGGCAGGCATCATCTCCTCGCTGCTCGGCTTCCTGCTATTCAACTTCTTCCAGGTCCCCCCTTACTACACGCTGGTGGTGAGCGACCTGCACAACATCCTCGCCCTGTTCGTTTTCCTGGGCGTCTCGCTGCTACTTAGCTGGCTGATCGCCGGGGCGCGAGAGCAGGCCCGCCAGGCCCAGCGCCGCGCCGAAGACGTGGCCCGCCTGTACGAATTGAGCCAGGCTATCACCGGCAGCCAGAACATCGAAGAGGTACTC
>DASTEB010000281.1:0-16171 GCA_035710025.1 Chloroflexia bacterium | reverse complement strand
CACCGTGCGCCGTTACGTGCGCCGTATCCCCCACGGCCCTCCCGGCCAGGCGACCTACCGAAACGAGCGCGTGATCCGCGTGACCCCGGCGCCCCGGTTGTCCGCTAAGTCGCGCTAGGCCGCGGCTTCGGGCTTGCGGGGCCGCCCGCCGATCCGGGCGAAGATAATGCCAAGCTCGTACAGCAGGATGATAGGGATTGCCACGAAGCTCTGGTTTATCGGATCGGGCGTCGGGGTGATTATAGCCGCCATCACGAAGGCAAGCACGTACGCCCACCTGCGGAACTTCGCCAGCCGCTTCGGCGTAGCCACTCCCAGCTTCGACAGCAGGAACACGATCACCGGCGTCTGGAACGCGATCGACACGGCCAGCAGAAAGCGCGTGACGAAGCTCAGGTATAGTGAGATCGAGGGCATGTTAACGATGCGGTCGGAACCGAAGCCCAGCAGGAACCCGAGCGCGGGTCTCAGCAGCACCGAATAGCAGAACACCAGCCCGAGCACGAACAGGAACGTCACCGCGGGCAGCGACAGGAGCACCCAGCGGCGCTCGGTGCGGGTCAGCCCGGGCGCGAGGAAGCGGAAGATCTGGTACACCAGCAGGGGCATCGAGATGGCGATGCCGGCGTAGAAGGCGACCTTCAGGTAGTTGATAAACGTCTCGGTCGGCGCAATAGCGATAAAGTCGACGTCGCCCGCCGGTTCCAGCAGGAGCGTTATCGTCTGCTCCACGAACAGGAAGCTGATCACCGTCGCGACGGCGACGGACAGAGCCGCCTTGACAAGGCGAGAACGCAGCTCGCGCAGGTGCTCGATCAGGGGCAGTTCCACGTCCCGGCTGCCGTCGGGGCGAATGCGGGCCGGAGGCGCGGGCTTGCGGCCGCGTGGGAAAGGCAGGCGGCGCCTTGGGGTGGCTGTCGTGCTCATACTTCTGATTGAACGCGTACTCCGACCATTATAGGTGCCGCGAGCAGGCGCTTCAAGGGACGCAAAAAGAGAACGGGCGCACGGTGAGCGCCCGTTCTCGAAAACGGCGTTGTGATTGGAGGCAGGTTAGGCCTTGATGTAATCCGAGATGTAGGTGTCGATGCGGTCAACCGCTTCACCCACGGTGGCGATGTTGGCGTCTTCCTCGGGGATCTTCATCTCGCCAAACGGCTCGAACACGTCCTCGATGGTCATGAGCAGCTCAACCATATCCAGCGAGTCGGCCCCCAGGTCGGAGAACGAGGTTTCCGCCGTGACCTTGCTCTTGTCTACCTTCAGCAGGTCGCTGACCATGTTCTGCAGCAGCAGAGTGATCATGCCGCGCGAGTCCTCGCCCTCAAGTTCGGAGGGGCTGACCTTATACTTGGACTCGGCGATCTTGCTCAGGAGCAGGTCCCGAAGTTCGGGCGTGTCGAGCGCCTCGGCCTCGGAAGCATCAACCCCGTATTGCGTCGTGGCAACCTGCCGCAGGTGTTCAGTAGCGTTCGCCATGCTCTGTTCTCTCCTTTCCCCGAGGGGCCTTAGATATTCTCAACCAGGTATGCTACAAGCTCGCGGACCGTGGTCAGGTCCGGCACGTCTGCATCATCAATCTTTACGTCGAATTCCTCTTCGAGAAGTGGTATCACCTCGTCATGGAACTCCAGTACGTCGGCGTTTAAGTCCTCGTACACGTTGGTGTCCAACGTGATTTCGTCTTCGTCTGCGCCCAGGGTATCGGAGAGCAAGGTGCGGAGCCGACGATACACGTCATTACGTAGATCGGCCATCTGCCGCTAGCTCTCCTCACCCATGCTGTTGTCGGTGCTTGAGCTGCGAGGCTTAGCGGAGCCCCGCGCCCGCGCCTGGTGCTCGGCGGCCACTGTGCCAAGCACGCCGTTGATGAACCTGCTGGAACTGTCGCTGCCGAAACGTTTGCCAAGCTCAACGGCCTCGTTTATGGCCGCCTTCAGAGGCACCCTATTATCAAATAGAATCTCGAAAATTGCAAGCCTTAGTATGTTCTTGTCGATGGGCGACATCTGCTCGATGGGCCAGGAGGGCGCCGACTTCTCGATGATCGAGTCAAGCGCCTCGCGGTTGCTCAGCACGCCCTCCACCAGGGCGCGCGCGAACTCGCGGCCGCCCGGGTCTGCGAGGCCCTGCGGCACGGCAGCTTCCGTGGCAGGCTCGTCCAGGTTGCGGCGCAGCACGTCGCCCACGGGGTGGTGGGTCGAGTCGACCTCGTACAGGGTCTGCAGGGCCGTGATTCGCGCCTGCCTTCTCGAAGGTGTTGCCATGCTCTTTTGTCGGGCGTGCTCGCGCTGCCTACTCGCCCACATCCTCGATGAATACGTTGACCTGCTCGGCGGGCATCCCGACCATCTGGTCCAGCGCCTCGCGCACCTTTCGCTGCAACGACTGGCCTAGCTTGCGCAAGTTGGCGTCAGGCTCAGCCACAATATAAACGTCGACGGCTATCTGGCCGTTACGCACTTGCAGCGTGACTCCGGGCGCGGCGCCCACATTGGGCCGTTGGAGCATGCGCGCGGGCGGGCGCGTAACCTGGCTCATGTCGGCCACGCCCTGAACGGAGCGGGCGGTCAGGCTGGCGATCATGGCCAGCACGCTTGGGGCGATTCTTACGGTGCCCAACTTGGTCTCTTGCATTATTCGATCTCCAGTGAGGTAAGCTCGGCGGCGCTTGGAGCGCGGCCGTTCAGCCGAGGCTCGCTCGCGCCGTTCGGCGAAGTTGCAAGCGCCGCTCCCGCCGCTCCCGCCGCTGCGGCGGTCTGCTCGGCCAGCCAGTCGGTCACGACGCCGGTGTGCACGTCGCCGCGGGTGAAACGCTCGTCTTCCATTATCTGCTGGTGGAACCCGATCGTCGTCGGCACGCCCACGATGACCGTCTCAATAAGGGCGCGGCGCATGCGGGCAATCGCCTCATCACGGTCGGCGCCCCACGTCAGGATCTTGCCGAGCAGCGAGTCGTAGTTGGACGGCATGTTGTAGCCCGAGTACAGGTGCGAGTCTACACGAACGCCCGGCCCGCCCGGCGGCACGAATAGCTTGACGAGGCCCGCGACCGGCATGAAGCCGCGCGCCACGTCCTCCGCGTTGATCCGGCACTCGATTGCGTGGCCTGTCAGCCTGATGTCCTTCTGCTTGAAGGGTAGTCTTTCGCCCGCCGCCGCGCGCATCTGCCACTTCACGAGATCGATGCCGGTCACCATCTCGGTAAGGCCGTGCTCAACCTGGATCCGAGTGTTCATCTCGATGAAGTAGAAGCCGCCACTGCGATCGACCAGGAACTCGAAAGTGCCCGCGGTGCTGTATCCGATTGCCTGCGCGCCGCGCACAGCAGCCTCCCCGATGGCCTCGTACAGCTTCGCGGGAAGGCCGGGCGCGGGGGCCTCTTCCACGATCTTCTGGTGGCGCCGCTGCAGCGAGCAGTCGCGCGTGCCCAGGTGGATCACGTTGCCGAACTTGTCGCCCAGCACCTGCACCTCGACGTGGCGTGGGCGGTCGAGGTAGCGCTCGAGGTACACGTCGGGATTGCCGAAGGCGAGCGACGCCTCGCTGCGCGCCATGTTGAACGCCTCGACCAGCTCGTCGGGCGAAAGGACTACGCGCATCCCGCGGCCGCCGCCCCCTCCCGCCGCTTTCATCAGCAGCGGGTAGCCGATCTGCTCGGCCACCTGGCGGGCCTCATCGGCGTTGAGCAGCGCGTCCTCGGTGCCGGGGATGATGGGCAGGCCCGCGTCGCGCATCACGCGCCGGGCGACCACCTTGTCGGCCATCGTCTGGATTGCCTCGGTGGTGGGGCCGATGAAGGTCAAGCCGACCTTCTCGCAGATCTCGGCTATGTACGGGTTCTCGGACAAGAAGCCGTAGCCGGGGTGGATGGCATCGCACCCGGTCATTTCGGCCGCGCTGATGATGGCAGGGATGTGCAGGTACGAGCGCGCGGGCGCGGCAGGCCCGATGCAGATCGCCTCGTCGGCCATCCTTACGGGCAGCGAGTCGCGGTCGGCCTCGGAATAGGCCACTACCGTCTGGACGCCAAGCTCCTGGCACGCGCGGATAACTCTGAGCGCGATCTCCCCCCGGTTGGCTATCAATACTTTGTCAAACATAGCTACAAATACTCACACTGTGGGCTTTAGCCTTCGCGGGAAGGATGCCCAAGCTGCTCCATAACCGTCTCAACCTTGTGTTCCATCGAGGCGGGCTTGTCCCGGCGCTCGTCAATCTTCAGCGTCGTGCCCACACGCAGCGCGCCCGCGGCAAAAATGGCCTCGTTCATCTCCTCGATAACCCCAATTATATCCGCCCGCTCCCCTTCAAGAACAGTGCCCATCGGGTTCAGTTGGTACTTCAACTCGGGGTGCTCTTTCAGCACACGAAGGGCGGCAGCCACGTACGTGCTCAGGCTGGGGGTGGCCGTGCCTATGGGCGAGAACGATACTTCCGCGATCACGACTGCCATTCGTATGCTTCTCCTCTCTGCTCGCGCTCAGGCAAGCAATTCCTCGGACGAGAGGGTGCGAGCGTTGGGCGCGATACGCCTCACAAGGCCGGAGAGCACCTTGCCGGGGCCGACCTCTATGAACGTGGTCACGCCCTCGGCCTCCATGTAGCGCACCGACTCGACCCAGCGCACCGAGCTGTAGGTCTGCTCCTCCAGCAAGCGGCGTACCTCGCTGGGATCGGACACCGGAAGTGCCGTGACGTTCGCCACCACGGGAACACGCGGCTCAGCAACCGGGGTCTGCGCGATCGCAAGGCCAAACTCGCGAGCCATCGGCCGCATCCAGCGCGAATGGAACGCCGCGCTCACCTGCAGCGGCACAACGCGCTTTGCCCCCCGCTCTTTCGAAAGCGCAGCCGCCGTTTCCAGAGCCGCCAGCGGCCCGCTGATCACTACCTGGTCCGGGGCGTTCAGGTTGGCGAGATCAACGCCCGCCTCGCGGCACACCGCTTCGACCTCCTCGACCGGTAGGCCAAGCACAGCGGACATCCCGCTCGGTTCGGGCGTACCGGCGTCCGCTGCCTGCATCAGCCGGCCTCGCTCGGCCACCAGTCGCAGCCCATCCTCGAAAGACAGCGCGCCGGCGGCAACCAGCGCCGAGTACTCGCCGAGACTGTGCCCTGCGATGTATACCGGGGCAGGCAGATCGCCCGCGTAGCTCAGGCGCAGCGCCTCGAGGTGGGCTAGCTCGGTCACGAGCAGCGCGGGCTGGGCGTTGGCGGTCTGCTGAAGCTCGTCGGCCGGGCCTTCGAAGCAAAGACTGGATATGGGCCGCCCGAGCACTTCGTCCGCACGGTCGTACAGGTCGCGCACAGGCAAGAAGGCATCGTACAACGCCTTCCCCATGCCCACGGCCTGCGAGCCTTGCCCGGGGAACACCCAGGCGATGCGCTCGCCTTGCTCGAATGGCGCGCTCACTCCGGCCTGCCTCCCCAGCGCACGACCGAGGCCGCGCTGGTCAGCCCCGCGCCGAACGCCACGAACAGCAGGTTGTCGCCGTCCTTCACGCGTCCCTGCTCGACAGCCTCCACGAGCGCGATGGGAATGGACGCAGCCGAGGTATTGCCGTAGCGCTCGATGTTAATGAACACCTTGTCAGGGTCGAGCTTGAGTCGCTCGGCAATCGAGCTGATGATGCGCAGGTTGGCCTGGTGAGGTATGAATAGGGATATGTCTTCATACTCCAGCCCCGCCTTGTCGAGTGCGGCCACCGCCGAATCGCCCATGATGCGCACGGCGAAGCGGTACACCTCCTGCCCGTTCATCCTGATGAAGTGCTGGCCGGTGTTGACCGTCTCCTCAGAGGCCGGGGCGAATGCGCCGCCCGCGGGCAGCTTGATCAGGTCGCCGCCCACTCCGTGCGAGCCGAGCACGAAAGACAGCACGCCCGAGCGCGTCTGGGACGCCTGCAGCACGACCGCGCCCGCGCCGTCGCCGAACAGCACGCAGGTGGTGCGGTCCTTCCAGTTGACGAAGCGCGACAGCGCCTCCGAGGCCACCACGAGCACTGTCTTATACGCGCCGGTGCGAATGAACTGGCTGCCTACGCTGATGCCGTAGATGAAGCCCGAGCATGCTGCTTCGAGGTCGAACGCACCCGCGTTCTCGGCGCCGATCTCGTGCTGCACGAGCGAGGCGGTGGCGGGGAAAAGGAAATCTGGGGTAGCGGTGCAGCAGATCACGAGGTCGATCTGCCAGGGCGACACTCCAGCGCGCTCGATGGCGCGGCGGGCAGCGGCTAGCGCCATCGTCATGGTCGTCTCGCCTTCGCGAACGACGCGGCGCTCTTTGATACCGGTGCGGGTGGTTATCCACTCGTCCGATGTATCAACGAGCTTTTCCAGGTCGGCGTTGGTGAGCACCCCATCGGGCACGGCGCTACCCCAGCCGGTAATAGCCGCGTACTTAGCCACGATGCACGTTCTCCCCCTTGCCTGGGTTAGGATTACGGGCGAAAAAACGAGGCCGGGGGTCTAACGCGTTGCCGCGTCAATTATTCCCCTGACCCCACGCTGGGTCGCCGGCCTTTACAACAACTGCACCGGTATGCGAACGGGCTGCCTCCTGCGTTAGGGGCAGCACCGCCGCACGTTAGGCCCGGCTCTTAGCTCGGCTGTGTTTCCGCCGTCTTGACTTCGAGCACCTGGCGGCCGCGGTACGTGCCGCACGTGGGGCAGACGAAGTGAGAACGGCGAGGGTTGTGGCACTGAGGGCACTCCACCAGGTGGATCGCCTTGATGTGCTGCTGGCTGCGGCGGTCGCCGCGGCGCTTGCGGGATATCCTTTGCTTGGGCGTCGCACCCATATGTACGTCTCTCCTCTATGCTAGCGCTAGCTCTTAGTAGTAACGGCCGAGCGGCGCCCGATGTTACTTCAGATTCCTCTAGTTCTTGTTTCGGTCCGTCGAAAGGTCGCTCAGGTCAAGCTCGCGCAGAGCCGCCCAGCGGCTGTCCTCGACCACCTGTTCGTGCCCGCAGTCGACATCGTTACGATTCGCGCCGCACTCTGGGCACAATCCCTTGCAGTCCTCGCGGCACAGCGGCCGCATATCCATGGCCACCAGCAGCGCCTGGCGAACAGGCTCTGTAAGGTCCATTATGTGGTTCGCGTCTATGTCGAAGGCGGTGTCGTCCACCTCATAGCTCTGGCGCTGAACGGCGCGCCCCGTCTCGACGTCCACCGTCGGGCGAAACTGCTCTTCAAGCTGCCCCTCTACCGGAAGGTTGATATCGGTCAGACAGCGGCTGCACTGCACGTGCACGATTGCCTTCACGTCACCCTGCACGAGCACGCCCTCGCCCAGATTGGTCACCTTTACGGTGCCCTCCAGGTCGTGTGCGTCCAGATCCTCATCCCCATCTTCATACAGGGGCAAGGTCTCAATGCTCACGTCCAGCTTGCGCGTGGAACCGACTCGTTCCTTAAGCAACTGCGCGACGTTATATGTTAGCTCGTTGTTGGTGCTGTCCATTTTCCGATGCCGCCTTCCGCAGGCGAACCTCACTATTATATGGCATGCACGCGTGGACTGTCAAGCACTCCACGCGTGGCGCGAGCGTCCTACAGGGTGCCCCCGGCTATGCCCGGAAGCCCAGGAACACGAGCACGAGCAGCAGGATTCCGACCATAAAACGGTACCAGATGAAGGGGGCCATGGTGTTGCGCTGCAGGTAGCGCAGCAGGAAGGCTATGCACAGGAAGCCCGAGATCGCCGCGGCGAGAAAGCCGACGATGAACCCCCCGATCTGGTCCTGGGGAATGCCGCCCGCCTGCATCACGTCGTAGGCCTTCTTCAGGCCCGCGCCCAGCACGATGGGCGTGGACAAGAGGAACGAGAAGCGCGCCGCGGTGTCGCGCCGCAGCCCGAAGAACAGCCCAGCCGTGATAGTGCTGCCGGAGCGCGACACGCCCGGAATGAGGGCGAGCGCCTGCGCCGCTCCGATGCCGAGCGCCTGCGGTGCGCGGATGTGCGTCAGGTCGATCGTGTGCTTGCTGACCCGCTCGGCGAGCAGCAGCAGCGCGCCCATCACGATCATCATGACGGCGATAATCGTCATGGCTGTGGCGACCCCGCCCGCGTCGTGGAACACCTCTTCGATCTTCTCCTCGGCGAACACGCCCACGAGGGCCGCCGGGATGGAGCCGAGGATTATCAGCCAGACCAGGCGGCGGTTGGGGTCGTCGCCTATGCGCCGTTCGGCAACCGAGCGGAAGAAGGCGGCTATCAACCCGCGCCAGTCTGCCGCGAAGTACGCTACCACAGCCAGCACCGTGCCCATGTGCAGGGCTACGTCAAACGACAGGCTGGTGAGCGACTCCTCGGTCCAGCCGAACAGCCAGGGCACGATAAGGAGGTGCGCCGACGAGGAAATGGGCAGGAACTCGGTCAGCCCCTGCACGATACCCAGTATGAGGGCGTGAAATAGGTCCAATTTGTCCGCCTTGGTTCAGTGTGTAGTCGTGTGTGCGGGGCGCAAGAAGCCCCGGGCCGCGCATATAGTACGGCCTCGGGGAATGCTTTGCAAGGGACTACTTCCTGCGCTCGCCCGCCTCTTCGAGTTGCTCCTCGGCCTCACTCCCGCCGATTATCCCTTCCTGCGCCAGCTCGATATCGGTGAGCGGGCCTTCCAACTCGTGTGCTTCTTCGGCGGCCTCGGCCCGGGTCTCCTCCAGCTTGACCAGGTCGCGGTACGACATACTCTCGCGGGCCATGTAGTAGAAACCGAGCAGCGTGACCGGGATGAGCAGCGCGGCGTGCAGCACGAGCACATAGGACAGCGCCGGATCGCGCACCACTCCAAATCCGCCGACCAGCACAGCCATGGCGACCGCCTCGAACACGCCGATGAAGCCGGGGCCTTGCGGGATGAGCGTAGCGAGGTTGATGCCTGCCGTAGCCAGCATGTACACGTAGAAGGGCAGCAACTGGCCGTCGGTGCCTCGTAGATCGAAGCCCCAGGTGCCAATGACGTAGTACATCCCCGCTTCGAACAGCCATGCCACGACCGAGAAACCCAGCACGGCGAGCATGCTGGTGGGGCTGCGCATCGACTGCAACCCCTCGATGAACGAAATGAGCAAGCGATTGGCGCGCTGTCGGAACCTGTCCGGCAGGAACCGGAAGAAGAACGTGGCAAGCCGCTCCATGAGCCTGGGGGACGACGCTACCACGAGGAACACCACGATGGCGCCCAGGAATAGCGCCGTCGTGACCATGAGAGGCACGCTCATGTTCGAGATGAGTGTGCCGAACTGGTGCCCCGGCCCGGTCTCGAGCGCGTCGGGGTCGCGAAGCACCACCCACAAGATGGCCGCTGCCGCGAAGCCCACCATGGTGATACCGTCGAAGATGCGCTCGACGAGGATCGTGGCCAGCGTGGCGGTCTTGCGCACGCCCTCGGTCAGGCTGAGGACATAGGCACGCACGAGCTCGCCAATACGCGCCGGGAGGATGTCGTTGGCCATGTAGCCGATGACTTCCACCTCGAAAGTACGGCGCAGCGTAATGCGCGGAAGGATCGGCCGTAGGAGAATGCGCCAGCGAAGCGAGCGAAACCAAACGCCGACGAAGTAGAGCACGAGCGCCGGTATGAGCACCCAGTACTCGGCCTCGAGAAGCGCCTGCCATACCTGGTCGAGATGGATATCCCTGAGGGCCAGCGCGAAGAACAACACGCTGACGATTAGGCCGATGATGAACTGGCGGGACTTGAACAAGCGATGACTCCGAATAAGGTTGGTCTGCTCGTGTGAGCCGGGTGCCGTGCCCGGGCACCCCTAGCCCCACAGGGTAAGGGCGACGCGTTTCCGGCCGCCTACAACTGAAACGCCTTGTGAGTGGGGGTTGTTACGGGCGCGTGCCCTCCTGCTGCGCGGCGCCCAGGATCCTTTCGCGGTGCTCGCGGCTGAGCACGTCACTGAGCCGCTTGCTGAATATGGCGTATCGCCGCAGGCCCATCTTGTGCAGCCAGTACTTGCGCGCCACGTTGAGCGTAGCCAGGCCGTACGTGACGCTGCGGCGGAAGTTCACGCTCGACGCTTCGGGAAAGTACCGCGTGGGCACCGGCACCTCGGCGATGGGAAGGCCGAACGCCACGGTCTGCGCGATCACCTCGCTGTCAAACACGAAATCGTCCGAGTTCAGCAGGAAAGGGATGGTGGTGAGCAGTTTGCGAGAATATGCCCGGAAGCCGGTGTGCGCTTCCGACAGCCGCGTGCCGAGTACAAGGTTCTCCACGGTCGTCAGGAAGCGGTTGGAGATATACTTCCAGATCGGCATTCCGCCCTTCAGGGTCTCGGCGCGCCCGCCGAGCAGCCGCGATCCCAACACAAGGTCGGCATTGCCCTCGATGATCGGCAGGATCATCAGCGGGATACGCGTGGCGTCGTACTGGTTGTCCGGGTGGAGCATGACCACGATATCGGCGCCCGACTTCAGCGCCTCGACGTAGCAGGTCTTCTGGTTGCCGCCGTAGCCCCGGTTCTGCAGGTGCACGAACACGTCCAGGCCAAGCCGCCGCGAGATCTCGGGCGTTTCGTCCTGGCTCGCGTCGTCCACCAGTATCACTTTGTCCACGATACCTGCGGGGATGTCGCCGTGCGTCTTCTCCACGGTTCTGGCCGCGTTGTAAGCAGGCATCACCACGACGACTCGAGGATGGGCGGGCACCGCGCCGGCCGTGGCGCTCTGCGTCGACGCTTCTACGCTCTTGGTCTCTGTTGGCGTGTCCACACGTGCGTTCAATCTGGCACCTTCCACGGACTATCGGGACGCCTGAATAGCCAGGCTCCGGAACGACAGCACCCTCTCACTGCGATGTATTGTAACCCATAGACAGGGCCTCCGCCACCGGGCAATTGGTACTGAGGCGCATGGCCTACTGGTCCCCCGGCGCGAACACCTGCACGTTGGCGTTCGTCCTGTCCACCACGTATAGCTTGCCGTCCGGTCCCACCGCGATCCCGCTCGGGCCGCCGAATCTGCCGGGCTCGCTCCCTTCCCGGCCAAAGTAACGGACGCCGCTGCGGTCCACCTCGGCCAGAGCGACGCGCATGCGGTCGGGATCAGACATATAGATCCGCATTCCGTCGGGCGAGATTGCGAGGCGACTGCCGCCCTCGTTGCGGCCCACCGGCACCTGCCATTGCCGAACTATCTCCCAGTTGCCGCTTTCGTCCTGGCTAAGCTGGGCGATGCGGTCGCGCAGGTCAATAGCGTACACTGTGCCGCTGCCTGCCGGGTCCACAACCACATCCACCGGCTGCTCAAAGCCTCCCGCGCCCGCTGGCGCGATCGACACTATCGTGTCGGGAAGGGGCGATTGCCCGCTCTGAACGTCGCCCAGCAGCGGCAGCGAGACCAACCGGTTCTGCCCGGTCACCGCGATCAGGATCGAGTCGCGGCCGCCCACTTTCCCCGCGGCCAGCCCGTTCGGCCCGTACAGAGCAAGTTGGGACGGCTCGTAATTTCCCCGGTGCTCGCCCTCCGGCGTGAACACCTGCACGCGGTTGCTGAGGTCCAGCACGTACACCAGCCCATCCGCCCCGACTGCCACGTCGTTGATATCGAAGAACTGGCCCGGCTCGACCGGCACCTGGTCGGGCGTCTGGCCCTCGAGCGGCGCCGGAGCCTGGGAGCCCCAGGTTCGCAGCACCGCGCCCTCGGGCGAATAGACCACAATGCGGTTGTTGCCCCGGTCGCCCACGTACGCATTGCCCTGCGCGTCCACGGCAATGCCCCTCGGCCGGTCGAGGTCGCCGTCGGAGTACACGGCGGCAGGCTTAATGTCGGAGGTTTCGCCCGAGCCCCCGGCAGGCACGACGGCTCCCGGCGCGCCCGGCACCTCCTCCAGCCGCCAGCTTCGCTCCAGCGGGCGGAGGGCGGTCGGCGGGATTATCTGCGACTGCACGGTCTGCGACTGCCAGAGAACCTCAACCCGGGCGGGTGGGCCTTGCGCCAGGTAGCGTATCTCTATGTCGTGCTCGCCTTGCGTGAGCTGCGCCGTGCCGAACCCCTGTCCGTCCGGGCCGATGCCAAAAACGGTTTGGCCGTCTATCGCTATCGAGCCTTGCCCGGTTGCACTCATGGTGAACGTATACATCTCGCTCGCGGGCACGAGCAGCTTGCCGCGCCACCTGCCGAGCCAGAAGGAGTTGCCGAACACGGTCGAGCCTACCCGGTACCCGACGAACGGGTCTACGCGGCGCTGAGGAGGCGGCGCACCCGCGAAAGGGTCGGGCGCGATAAAGACCTGATCGGGCGGCACGCCGGGCGGCCCGACCTCGGCCAGCAGGCCGCCGTCAGGTCCGGCCCACAGGAACAGATTGTCCACCGGCTCAGGGGGGACGCCCGCCCCGCCCCAAAGCAGCCTGACCCGGGCGTCGGGCGAAGGCAGCGAGCCGGCGAGCAGCACCGGGTGTAGGCCCTTTGCCAGCACAAGGTCACCCTGCGCGCGGTCGCCGCCTTCGGGCACCTCGGCGATAAGCTTGCCGTCCACCTCGAGGCGGCTTCCCGGCGCGCCCTCTATGGCGAGTGTATACGATCCGAAGGTCGGGGCGACCAGGCCTGTACGCCACTGGGCCTGCGTGGGATACGACAGACCCTCGGGCGGCGTCCACCCCTCTGCTCCCGTTCCGATGTCCTGCTCCTCGCGCTCCAGCATGTGGCCGTTAGGCAGAGCGTACCTCGCAGACGATGCGCGCCTCGCCCGCAGCTCTTCCAGAGGCACTTCGTACGAGGTGAAAATAAAGCGTCCCGTGGATGAGTTCTGCGCCTCCTCGACCCCGCGCGGGTAGTACAGCCGGAGGAGCGGGAGGTACTCGAAGTTGCTCGAGTAGATGAGGAAGGACGCGCCCTTGCCATTGTTGCCGGTTATGGGCAAACCGTCGGCCGCGGCGAGCATGTCCTCGCCCTCGACCCCTTTGGCCAGGTAGCGAGCACTGCCGTAGTTGAAGTAGTACTCATACCCACCGACGCCCATCTGGTAGCCCCTGTATTGCTGGCCCAGCGAGTCGGCGTAGCGGGCCTGCACGGTCGATTCGCAGTAGGGGCAGAGCGAGGCATAGTGCTCGAAGTATTCCCGGAACGAGTCGGCCCCAAAGTACGCGATGAGCAGAGCAAGAGGCACGGTGGCCCAACGCCGCGCCAGCGATTTGCTCAGCGGCCAGGCAGCCGCAAACACCCGGTCGAGAAGTACCGCGGGGAAAAGCATCACCACGGTCCAGGCGCCTGTGAATCGCTGAAGGTTGGGTGTGTCCACCGTAAGCGCCGAGGCCGAGAGGCCGACAGCAAACCACAGAAGCACAATACCGTAGCGGGGGTCCCACAACCTCCACACGGCGTACGCAAGCCCCAGTAGCGTCAGCACCGCCCAGAAGGGCGACAGCACCGTGCCGTTGTGCGTATCGATCCTGTAATAGAGCACGGCGTCGCCGCGACGGTGCAGGGCATCAAACGTTTCGCGCGCCTGATGGTAGACAAGCTGGGCCCACGGCCCGGGGTCGGAGCGGAAGTTCTCGAGCGTGGAGCGCCCGGCCCAGGCAGGATCGTACGGCAGGCCATAACGTGCGAACGTAGAGGCCTGGTTCTGGGGTGAGAATATGGACGTCTCCCCGGCCCTACCCGCGAAGCTTTGCCACCCGTCCAGGCTCGAGTACGCGGCCATCGGCATGAACGTGATGGCGAAAGCGACTCCGAGCAGCGCGAAGCCCAGGAGGTACTGCTTGAAGAACTCCTTGCGCCAGCGTACCAGGCAGTACAACCCTATCACTCCTATCAGCGGGATGATGAGCTTGCCCGCCGGGTAGAAGTACAGGTTGAACGACCAGAAGAACCCCGACAGCACCCAATCGCTCCATCGCCGGTGGCGAAGTGCCATGAAGAGGAAGTATGCGCCCACGGCCCACAGCGCCGCCGTCTCGGAGCTGACGTTGGCGAAGCGGCTGAACTGCAGTGCCAGCGGAGACACGGCCAGCATGTACCCCGCGATCAGCCCCACTCTCTGCCCCCACAGCAGGCGGCCTATTTTGTAGATGAACCACACCGAGACCAGGCCGCTGATGACCGAGAACATCCGCACCCCGACCATCGTATCGTCGCCGAAGATGCGCAGCGTGAACTGCCAGAGGTAGAACGAGAGGTTGGGCACGCCCCACCAACCCGACCCGAAGACGGGGGCCGGCCTCCCCTCGATGATGGCGCGCACGTCCATCCCCTGCTCGCCCTCGTCGCCGAATATGCCCGGGTGGTACTCGAGGTTGTACATGCGCATGAATAGCGCGACTACCATCATGATGCCCGCCAGCACGGCTTCCACCCTTACGGGGATGCGCGGGATGCCTTTCGAGAAGAAGTCGCTCTCCGGGCCAGGGAGAAGCCCCTCGCCTCGCGGCCAGCCCGGGGCTCCCAGGAAGGTGAGGAGAAGCACAAGTAGCGATGCCACCCACAGCCAGCCACCCAGGGGGGATGCAATATCGCCCAGCAATACCGCGGCGGAGACCCCGGCGAGCGCAATGCTGAGAATCAGGCCCGGAGCCGTGACTCTCCACCCCAGCTTTTCGCGAACCGCGCCCCAGGCAGACCAGCCGAGGCGAGCTCCCTCAAGTGCGCGCACCGCAGGTGACTGCGTGGCATATCTCGCTTGCGGGCGGCCGGGGGAGTAGTCCGGCATCCATGGTTTGAACGCGCCTGTCTGCCCTGCTGTAGAGGCAGGGGGAGACGCCACCGCCTGCACCTGAGGGTCACCCACGCGGGCGGCGCTTCGCGCAGGGCGCACGGGCAACGACGCAAGCGGCCGGAGGTCGTTCTCCGTACCCGGTAACGGGTGGGAGGTGGCGGCAGGCAGATACGCCTGTGTCGGGCCTGTGCCGCTTGCGCCCGGGGAAGCACCGTCCGGGCCGGGATCGGTGGCGTCGTGTACGCCAGGCGCGGCGGCGGGCTTTGCTGCTGTGTCGCCGGTGTCTGGTGCGGACGCTCTCGTTCTGCGCCACCAAAGGGTCGGGCGCATCAGCGAGAGAATGAGGAGTAGGGCACCGGCACCATACAGGAGCCATGCCTGGCGATAGTCGTTCTGGGTCAACAGTGCCATCTGCCCGAGCGCGCCCAGCGCAATCGCCGTGATGCCCCCGAAGAACCCACGCGCGCGCCACATGCGCGTAAGCAGACGTTGAGGCGCCGCCTCCGCGCTCTCGGAAGGCAATTGCATGCGTACCGGCCGTTCTGCCGTCTCGCCCGTTACAGCCATCCGTCTATTCCCCGTCCGGCAAGAAATAAGTGCCGCCATAAAGCCCCAGTCTCTCAGGGGCTTTCGCTATTCTACCTGAAACTACCCGGCATCAGCCAGAAGTGTAGCGCCTGCGGCTGTGCCGCGGCCCGCTTGTGCCGGGCACGCTCGGCGCCCCCGCCGTGCGTCCAAGGGTCATGCTTGCGATTAGCGCGTCGTTGTGCTACTATTGTGCGGTATTTGTGCCTACCTACCTGCATAGTAGGAAGGCTGCTGACAAAGTCGCGAAAGTGGAGGAAAATCGTGAGTACAAGCTCAGCCGTAAGCGGCCTCACGCGCGGCCACGGCGCGCTGGAATCGTTTCTCGCCCGCCAGCGCGCCAAGAAGGCCAACCAACTGATCCCCAGCAACCTGCGCGAGGGACGCATACTGGACATCGGCTGCGGCTCGTACCCTTATTTCCTCTCCCATACATACTTTCGCGAGAAGTTCGCGATTGATCAGCTCTCGCCCAAGGCGTGCCCACCCGATATCCTCTTCAAGACGCTCGACTTGAACGCCGAGCCTAAGCTGCCGTTTGAAGACGGTTACCTCAGCGCCATTACTTTGCTCGCCGTGGTGGAGCACCTCAACCCGACCAGCCTCGTGCAGTTATTCAGCGAGGCGTACCGCACCTTGCATCCGGGCGGTGTGCTCGTGGTCACTACCCCGTCGGCCTGGTCGGACGGATTGCTTCACTGGATGGCAAGGCTCAACCTGGTGAGCGCCGAGGAGATCAACGAGCACGTATACGCTTACACCCTGCCGCTCCTTGGCTGGTACTTTGGCCGGGCAGGCTTTGACATGCACAAGACCCGCTTCGGGTACTTCGAGTTCATGCTCAACATGTGGGCGATGGCCCGGCGCTAGAGCAGACCGCTCGCGAACGAAATCGCCTGGGGTTGCCGGCTTT
>DASTEB010000280.1:0-8119 GCA_035710025.1 Chloroflexia bacterium | reverse complement strand
GCGCAACACCGGCAAAGGGAGGATCCGCCAGGTCGGCTACCATGTCCTGGGCATCGGTGGCGCTGCCGCCGTTGCCGAAGGCGAACAGCGTCGCCCCCTCGGCGAAAGCGCGGGCCATGGCGGCGCCCGCCTCCACGATCGGGTCGCCGTTGCGCTCCCGGGTGGCTCGCCGCAGCGCGATCACCTCAAGGCACTTTTCAACCGTGGAGTGCTGTACCTGCGCCAGCACCTCGTCTGCGTCGGATGTGCCTCCCTCGAACAGGAACGGGTAAAAGATGCGGTCGTATTCCGTGCCCTCGCGGTCGGGGGTGGCGCAGTTGTCATTCACCGCCGTCCTCCTCGACGCGAGACAGCGCAACACCGCCGTGGCACAGCAGCACGTCGCCAGGGGCCACCATATCGACCAGGCTGATATCTACCTCTGTGGTGCCGGCCGCGGCAGATTGCAGCCGTACCGACGCGGTACCGGCCCCATCATCCACGCTGAGCACCACTGCAGGCAGCGCCTCGTCCGAGCAGGTGATGCAGTGGAACGAGTCGGAAGCGCGCCGGGTGTCTTCTATATCGGAGTGCCGCGTCATACGATGCTCTTTCCTATTTCCTATGCTGTTGAGTCCAGCAGCCCATCGTGCTCGAAGAAGATGTGTACCAGCTCCCAGAGCACGTGATACAGCGTTTCGTGGATCTCCTGCACAACAAACGCGTCGTGCGAGGGCACAACGAAGGAGAAGTCGAGCCCCGCCCTGCCCATCTCGCCTCCGTCCCCGCCTGCCATGCCCAGCGTGAGCAGCGCCATGCCCTTCGCGGCGAGTAACGCCTCCACCACGTTGGCGCAGCGCCCGTCTACCGAGAAGCCAAGCGCGATGTCCTGCGGACGGGCAAGCGCGGCGAGTTGGCGGGCGAAGGCCGGGCCGGCTCCGCCCGCGCCCGGACTGCTCAGGGCCGCGCTATCGTTGGTCAGTGCGAGGGCGGGCAGCGCCCTCTTGCCCACGATGACGGGGTGCACGAACTCGACCGAGACGTGCTGCGCATCCGTGGCCGAGGCCCCGTTACCGAAGGCCAGCAGGCGCCCGCCCTGGTGAAAGCGTTTAGCCATGGCCCAACAGGCCTGTGAGATGGTAGACGCCTGCTCCGCGAAGAATGCCTCCGGCGCCGACGTGCTCTGCCCGAAGCGCGCATCAATCACCACGCGCAGGTTGCCGCGCATGCTGTCCGGCAGGCGGGTAGCCTGCCCGCCTTCGTTGCCCCGGCCGGGTGTCGAATCGCTCATCGCCGGTCCTTCTCCACCCTACTCGATCCGGCTCTCATGGAGGGCCTGCAGTTCATCAGTGTAGACCTCGCCCATGCCGCGAAGCACGGCGAGCGTCTGCTGAGCCTCTTTCTCGTCGATCTTGCTCATGGCGAAACCGACGTGGATCAACACCCAGTCGCCCGGCCCTATGCCCTCGGGCCGGACCAGCGCGACGTTCACGTTGCGCCGCACGCCGGACACCTCCACCTTGGCTATGTTGTTGGCATCGTCCACGATCTCGAGAACCTGACCCGGAATGCCCAGGCACATACGCTATTCTCCTTTCCCGCCACCTTCCACAAGCGCCAAACGCGCCGCGGCCACAGCCGCCTGCCCGTAGCTCAAGCCACCGTCGTTAGGCGGCACCCGCCGGTTGATATAGACCCGGAACTCCAGCCCGCCCAGCCTCGCGGTCAGCTTCTCAAGCAGCAGCCGGTTCTGGAATACACCACCGCTAAGTGCTACCTCGTTTAGCCCGCTTTCCGACCTGACCCGCAGACAACTCGCCGCCAGCAACTCCGCTATAGAGCCGTGGAACATGGCCGCGACCTGCGCCGCAGGCACGCCTTTGCGGATATCCTCCACAATGGCCCTGACCAGCGGAGCCACATCCAGTACGGCGGGGTCACCCTCGATAATTGCGAAAGGGTAAGGCCTGCCGCCGTGCAACGTGGCGGCCACACCGGCTAACGCTTCAAGCTCTATCGCTGCCTGCCCCTCGTAGATGGCCTCGCCGCGCACGCCAAGGATAGCAGAGACGGCGTCGAACAGCCTGCCCAGGCTGGAAGCACTGGGGCTATTCAGGCCCCGCTCCGCCATCTGCGCGAGCGTGCGCCAGCGCGTGCTGTCAAGCCCTCGCGAGAAGGGGATGTCGAGCTCGAGGAACGCATCTCCGAAGGCTTGCTGCAGGTAGACAGCGCCCATGCGCCACGGCTGCCGCACCGCCTGCTCGCCTCCAGGAAGCGGTGCGTAGGCCAGGTGCGCCCGCCGCTCGAACCCGGCGAGATCCGCGATCATGACCTCGCAGCCCCACACGGCCCCGTCGGTGCCGTAGCCTGTGCCGTCCGCGGCGACACCTATCACTGGTCCCTCCAGCCCGTGCTCGGCCAGCACGCTCGCGATGTGCGCGTGGTGGTGCTGCACGCCTATCTTGTGCTCGATGTCCAGGCCCATCGCGTACTGCGTGGCGAGGTAGTCGGGGTGCAAGTCGTAGGCCACGGCTTGAGGATGGAGGTCGAATAGACGCTCGTAGTGCGTGATGCCGGTGCGAAACGAGGTGAGCGTTTCAACGTTCTCCAGGTCACCGATGTGGTGGCTTACGAATGCCTGCCTCCCCTTGCACAGCGCAAAGGTGCTCTTAAGGTGCCCGCCGCAGGCCAGTATGGGTACGCGGCACTCGAGCGGCAGGGGGACAGGCTCGGGCGCGTAGCCGCGCGAGCGCCGGAATATCTGCTCGCCCCCGGCGGCGATTCGTGCCACCGAGTCGTCGCAGCGGGTATTGATCTCGCGGTCGTGTCCCAGGAAGCCATCGGCGATTGGGGACAGACGCTGCCGCGCATCGTCGTCCCGGTACGCGATGGGCTCGTCGCTCATGTTGCCGCTCGTCATCACCAGTACAGCCGGGCGCTCCGGCCCGATCACTGCGGCGAAATCGCGCAGCAGCAGGTGGTGAAGGGGCGTGTAGGGCAGCATGATCCCCAGCGTGCTCAGGCCGGGGGCGACACCGGGCGCGACCGCGTGCTGAGAATCCGGGCGCGCATTCAGCAGCACGATGGGACGCCTGGGCGATTGGAGCAACGCTGCCTCGTCGCCGCTCAAGACGCAAAGCTGCCGTGCCGTGTCGAGGTCGGGGACCATCAGGGCGAATGGCCTCGCCTCCCGGTGCTTGCGCTGCCGCAGCCGGTCGACCGCGCCAGCATTGCCCGCATCGCATGCAAGGTGATAACCGCCCAACCCCTTAACCGCCAAAATGGCTCCATTTGCGAGATGCCGTGCCGCCGCGGCTATTTCGTCTGCCGCGTCCGAGCCGGGGCTTTCCAGGCCGAGCAAGCGCAGCCTGGGACCGCAAACGGGACAAGCGTTCGGTTGCGCGTGGAAGCGGCGGTCTAGCGGGTCGTCGTACTCGGCCTGGCAGCCGGGGCACATCGGGAAAGCGCGCATGGTGGTGTTGCCCCGGTCGTAAGGCACGTCCGCCACTATGGTAAAGCGAGGCCCGCAATTGGTACAGTTGGTGAACGGGTAGCGGTAGCGCCGGTTGGAGGGATCGAGCAGGTCGTCAATGCAGTCCGCGCAGGTGGCGGCATCGGGCGAAACTAGCGTATCGCGAGCGGCGCCCGCCCGACTCGGGGCGATCACGAAAGCGAGGCCGTTTTGCACTGGCATGCTTTCCGCGCTGACGCTGTCGATGCGGGCCAGGGGCGGCGCTTCCTCGAGCAGGGCACGCTGGAAGGCCTCCAGGGACGCGCCTTCCCCCTCTACTTCGATAATGGCCCCGCTGCTGTCGTTCAGCACGAAACCGCTGAGGCCCAGGCGCTGCGCCTGCCCGTAGACGAAGGGCCGGAAGCCGACACCCTGCACGATGCCCCGGACGCTGATGCGCCATCGCTCTTTGCGGGTAGTGGCCAGACGGGTCATGAGGCCTCTTTCTCAGGGTAGATCA
The DNA here is from genome assembly GCA_035710025.1 of Chloroflexia bacterium. Classification (GTDB taxonomy): domain Bacteria; phylum Chloroflexota; class Chloroflexia; order QHBQ01; family JADMIH01; genus JADMIH01. The sequence goes on along the minus strand of DASTEB010000280.1, from coordinate 4,169 downwards.
GAACGGTGATCCGGACGTTCCACGCCACTGTAAAACGCCATTGTACCACACGAGCGGGAACACTAAGGACCGCATCAAAGCCTGGGGTTGAATGCCTCGTTTAGCGCGTCGGCCATAAGGTTCAGAGCCAGCACCGTCAGCGTGATCGCGAGGCCGGGGAATGCCGACATCCACCACGCCTCTCGCACGAACTGCTGCGCGTCGTTGAGCAGAGCGCCCCAGCTGACCACGTTGCGGTCGCCCATGCCCAGGAAGCTAAGGCTTGCCTCTATGAGGATGGCGCTGCCCACCTGCAGGGCGGCGTGGGTGACGACCGGAGGGAGAGCGCCCGGCAGAACGTGGCGCAACAAGATCATCGGTTCAGACACCCCTATCATGCGCGCCGCCAGCACGTACTCGCGGGTACGCAGCGACAGCACCTGCGAGCGCAGCAGGCGGGCCGTGCCGGTCCACAGGGTAAGGCCCAGCAAGAGCACGATGAGCCAGACGTTGCTGCCAAGCAGCGCTACCACGATCAGGGCCAGGAAGAACCGCGGAAGCACCTGGAAAAGCTCTGTGAGGCGCATAAGCAGGTCGTCCACGCGCCCGCCCACGAACCCCGCCACGCCACCGATCGCGATGCCGATCAGCGTGGCGAGGGCCGTTGAGGCAAGGCCCACCAGCAGCGACACGCGCGCCCCGTGCAGTATGGCGCTGAAGATGTCGCGGCCCACGTCGTCCGTGCCCAGGGGGTGCGCGGGCGACGGGGCCAGCAGTACGTCGTCCGAAATGGCGAAGGGGTTGTAAGGCGCGAACCGGTCGGCTCCCGCGGCCGCGACGACCAGCAACAAAAAGAGGGCCAGGCCGATCACGCCCACGGGCTGGCGGAAGAAGCGCCGCCATGCGCCTGCCTTGCGGGCCGCGGTCGGCGAGGCGCCGCGGGCGCGCACTACCGGCCGTGTCAGCTCCAAGGTCACGAGTACCTGACCCTCGGGTCGAGCAGCGTGTAGGCGAGGTCGGTCACCAGGTTCGCCAGTATGACGCTTGTCGAAACCAGTATGAACAGGGCCATCAGCACAGGGTAATCGCGGTTGAGGGTCGAGTCGAGCAGGAGCCTGCCCAGGCCGGGCCAGGCGAAGATGGTCTCGGTGAGCGCGGCGCCGGTGAGCATCGCGCCGAACTGGCCGCCCAGAACGGTCACCACCGGCAGCATAGCGTTACGCAGCGCGTGGCGCACCACCACCCGTTCGGGCATGCCCTTGGCGCGGGCTGTGCGCACGTAGTCTTCGCTCAGCGTCTCGCGCAGGGTAGTGCGGGTCAGCCGCGCCATGAGGGCGATCTGCACCAGGGCGAGGGCACTGGCGGGCAGCACAAGGTGGTGTACCACGTCGAGCACCAGCCGCCAACCGGTATACGCCTCGCGCAGCGACACCATCCCCTGCACCGGGAACCACTTAAGCCATACCGCGAACATGATGACCAGCAGTTGCCCCAGCCAGAAGACCGGCATGGCGTCGAAGGTGAGGGTCGTGCCCGTGATGCCGTAGTCGAGCGGGGTGCGGGGGCGGGTGGCTGCAACAATGCCGAGCAGCAGCCCCACGCCGGTCGAGATCACGAGTGCTGTGACCATTAGCAGCAGGGTCGCGGGAACGCGGTCCAGCACCACCTGCAGGGCGGGCTGCTGGTAGTTGAAAGAGTAGCCGAAGTCGGCGCGGAGCGCGGCCCACAGGTAGCGCGCCAGTTGCTCGTACAGGGGACGGTCAAGGCCGTAGTACGCCCGCATCCTGGCGTAATACTCCTCGTCACCACCATCCCCCGCGAGAATGTAGACAGGGTCGCCCGGCGCCATGTGGATCAGCGTGAACGTCACCACCAGCACTCCCAGCAGCAAGGGCACAGCCTGGAGCAGACGCCGGACGATATACGGGTAAATGTTCGCCGAAGTCGATACTCTCACTGCCCGGCTTTAGTCCAGAACACTCGCTCGATGAAGGGGCCCACCGAGTAACGGAAGCCGCTGAACTCGGCCCGGTGCGCCCGGAAGCCCTCCGAGTCGACGATCCAGAAGTAAGGCACGTCGTCTACCACTATGCGCTGGAATTCGGCATAGAGCCTGGCCCTCTCCTCCCGGTCGGTGGAGGCTGCAGCCTCGTTGAAGATCTGGTCTACCCGGGTGTTCTTGTACCCGGCGCCGTTGGAGAAGAGGATCGGGCCGATGTTGTTCGACACGTACACGCGGCGGACGCCGATCTCGGGATCGGTGCCGTTGCAGTACGAGGCGACGCCCATGTCGAAATCCTTCCTGATGAACACCTTCTCGTTGGCGGCGTTCACGTCCATGCTCTCAAGCTGGAAGTTGATGCCTACCTGCCTGAGTTGCTCGCGTATCACCTCGCCAAGCCGCGCAAAGGCGGGCGCGTGGGTGAACACTATGGTGAAGCGGTTGCCGTCGGAGCCGCGCGGGTAACCCGCTCGGTCGAGCATGGCGTTGGCCGACGCCACGTTGTACTCGTAGGACTTGACGTCGGGCGTGTATGCCCATACCATCTGGCGGCTGAGCGGCCCGGTCGAGGCCTTACCCTGCCCGAAGTACACCCGGTCGACGATGAACTGGCGGTCGAGGGCCATATAGAACGCCTGGCGCACCTCCAGTTTGTTGAAGGGCAGGTCCTTCATCAGGTTGGGGATCAGCACGTTCTGGCAGAGCGAGCCGCCGCCGCCCCCGAAGCCCGGCGCGAGCTTGATGTCGGGGTTGGCGCGCAGGCGCTCGATGTCAGACCCCTGCACACCGCCGATGTAGTCAACCTCGCCCTGCTCCAGGGCCAGCGTGGCGGTGTTGGTGTCGGGGATGATGCGGAAAATCACCCTGTCGAGGTAGGGCAGACCTTCTCTGAAGTAGTTGGGGTTACGCTCCAGGGTAACGTGGTCGCCTTTGGTATACTCCACGAACTTGAACGGCCCGGTGCCGACCGGCCGGAGGTTGGCGGGATCGTTCTGTACGTCTTTGCCCTCGTAGATGTGTTTGGCGACGATCGGCGCTTCAACCACGTCGAGGCGCTGCAGAAGCGGCCCATAAGGCTGCTTGAAGCGGAAGACGACCGTATCGGGCGAGGGAGCATCGATCCTCTCCAGCACGTTCTCCAGGCCCGCTTTGGTACGAGCGTGGAACTTCAGCAGCACCTCCTCAAACGTGAACTTGACGTCCGCCGAGGTGAATGGCCGGTCGTCGTGCCACCTCACGTTGGGCTGGAGCTTGAAGGTGTATACCCTGCCCCCCTCGCTTATCTCCCAACTTGCGGCCAGCTCGGGCTGGGGGTTTAGCTGGTCGTCCAGGCCGACAAGCCCATTGTAAATGTGGTCGGCAACGAAGTGGGTGCCGCCGGCTGTCGTGATGGCGGTGTTCAGCGAGCCGGGGTCGGCGGTCGCCGCGATTACCACGGTGCCGCCGCGAGTGGGCGTGCCACCTGCGTACTTGCGGTCGTAGTGGAAGCGTCCCAGCAGCGACAGGAGTACGTCGTTGGGCGGGGCATTTTCGGGGTGCAGCTCGAACACGGCTCGCTCGAAGTACTGCACCGTGTAGGTGTTGCCGTCGGTGGCGCTGCGCTCCTGGAACTCGTCGGTGAGCGGGTAGCCCTGCTGGGCGAGGCCGCCGTTACGCTCCCAGTACTCGCGGAAGCGGCCGCCGATCGTCTTACCGGTCTCGGGGAAGAGGCGGGGGTTGGTGGTGTTGGCCTGCTGGTCGGGCACTCCGTTGGGGTAGGTGGTCTTCATGCTGAAGACGCCCAGCAGCGAGAGGAGCACGTCATAGGGCGCCTGGTTCTCTGGGTGAGCCTCGAATACTGCCCGCTCGAAGTACTGCACTGTGTAGGTCTTGCCGTTGGTATCCGACTCCTCCTGCATCTCGTCCGAGATCGGGAGTCCCTGCTGGGCCAGGCCGCCGTTCTGGTCCCAGTACTCCAGGAACCTGCCCTGTACGGTCTTGCCGGTTTCGGGGAACGTGCGCGACGTGCTCTGCGCGTAGCCGGGTCCTCCCATGGCGGGAAAGACCATCAGCGCCAGCACGAAGGCCGTAAATGCGGATAGCGATCTGGATGCTGTCCTCGTCATTTGGCTCCTCCTTGGGTAATTTGCCGGTAGTAAATGGTGCCTCGACCGCGATATGCTGCGCCCTGTGCGATTATCCTCACCTC
>DASTEB010000279.1:0-4394 GCA_035710025.1 Chloroflexia bacterium | reverse complement strand
CCCAGGTCATCTCTGACAAGGCCGTGCAGGTACACTGTGTGGAACGGTGCCTGCCCGGTGTTCTCCAGCCCCTGAAAGATCATGCGGGCCACCCAGAAGAAGAGGATGTCGTATCCGGTCTCCATCACGCTGGTCGGGTAGAAGTACTTGTAGTCGGGCGTATGGTCAGGCCAGCCGAGCGTGCTGAAGGGCCACAGGCCCGAGGAGAACCACGTGTCGAGCACGTCGCTGTCCTGGTGGATGCGCGTGCTGCCGCACTCCTCGCACTGGGTCACCTCCGCCGGGTCGGCGGCCGAGGCGAACATGTGGCCGTTGTCGCAGTACCACACAGGGATGCGGTGGCCCCACCACAGCTGGCGCGAGATGGGCCAGTCGCGGATGTTCTCCATCCAGTGGTAGTACACGCGGGTGAATCGCTCCGGCACGATCTTGATCTCGCCCCGGCGCACCACCTCGATGGCAGGCTCGGCCAGCGGGCGCATCTTCACAAACCACTGGTCCGACACGATAGGCTCCACGGTCGTGCCGCAGCGCTCGCAATGGGGCACGTTGTGGGTGTAGGGCTCCACCTTGATCAGCAAGCCCTCGCGCTCCAGTTGCGCCACCACGTCCTTGCGCGCCTGCTCGGCCTCCTTGCCCGCGTGCGGGCCGGCGTTCTCGTTGAGCGTGCCGTCGAGGTTCAGGATGTTGATGATGGGCAGGTTGTGGCGCTGGCCGATCTCGAAGTCGAGCGGGTCGTGGCCGGGGGTCATCTTCACGGCGCCCGTGCCGAACTCCTTGTCCACCGCGTCGTCCGCAATCACGGGGATGGGGCGGTTCATAATGGGCAGGATCACGTTCTTGCCCACCAGGTCAGCCCAGCGCTCGTCGTCGGGGTGCACGGCCACGCCGGTGTCGCCCAGCATCGTCTCCGGGCGAGTGGTCGCCACGGTGATACCGTTGCGCGGCCGCGTGCCGTCGTCTTCGGCCACGGGGTACAGGATGGTCCAGAGGAACGACTGCTCCTCCTCATTCTCCACCTCGAGGTCGGAGAGGGTGGTGGCGCAGCGCGGGCACCAGTTCACGATGCGCTCGCCCTTGTAGATGAGGCCCTTGTCATACAGGTGCTTGAACACGGTGCGCACGGCGCGGGCCGGACCAGGGTCCATGGTGAAGCACTCGCGCGTCCAGTCGCACGAAGCGCCCAGGCGGCGAAGCTGGTCGCGAATCTGCGGGCGGTAGCGGTTCATCCACTCCCATGTGCGTTCGAGGAACGCCTCGCGGCCGAGGTCGTGGCGGGTCTTGCCCTCGGCTGCAAGCTCCTTCTCCACCACGTTCTGGCCCGAGATGCCCGCGTGGTCCTCGCCCGGCAGGTAAAGCGTTGAGTAGCCCGACATGCGCTTCCAGCGGATGAGGATGTCCTCTACCGCGTTGGTCAGGGCGTGCCCCATGTGCAGCCTGCCCGTCACGTTGGGCGGCGGCATGATGATCGTATACGGCTCTTTGTCGGGGTCGCGCTCGGGCGTGAAGTAGCCCTGCGCCTGCCACCAGTCGTACCAGCGCGCCTCTACCTCGTGGTGGCTGTAGGCCTTGGCCATTTCGGTGTTGGCGGCTCCCGGTAAGCCGGGGGCGGCACCCTCGGTCTGTGTTGGTGTGCGCTTGCTCATTGTCGTTCTCCTTCGTCCTCGAATACCCTGCTGTAAAGCTCTTCGTTCCAGGGATTGCCCCAGGCACTCTCGTTGAGCAGGTGGCGGCTGTAGCCGCGTTCAGACTCTTTCAGCGCGATGAAGCCGAGCATCGCCCCGTCCACCTCGCACGCAACGGCTTCCCCGTCGTCCGACCAGACGAAACGCACGTCGGGCGGCTGCCCCGAGTACTGCGCGCCCGGCCCCGCGAATTCGACAATGACAGGCGGCGGTACTCCCCTTCGCATGTAGTCCTCTATAACGTCGCCCCCGGGCGCCGGGATGCGGTTGTACAGCCAGCAGTCGGCGGCGGGCGTGGGCTCGTCGGGCCGGGTCAGATAGAGGTAGCCGGTGGTGTCGTCGTCCTCGAACACCGCGTGCCGTCTCGATATCGTATGCTGTTCGGATTTGAATAGCGGGTCGTCCATCTTTAGCCCCCGGCGATCTTCCAAGTTAAAACAAAACGCCCTCCCGTCCTGCCAAGGACGAAAGAGCACAGAGTCTTCCGTGGTGCCACCTTGATTCGGCATCTCCGCCCGCGTTGCGCGGTGGGAGCGCCCTCATTCGAGGCTGTATCGGGCCTTCCCGTGCGGGCTGAGGGGCGCGTGCGCTACCCGTTCACCCACAGGCTCCGGAGCGACGTTCGGACCCTTCCTGCGCGAGGGGCTTTCAGCCGGTGACCCCTGTTCTCTGCTGCGCGGTGGAGCGTCCTACTCCTCTCCTTCATCGCCTTGTACGTATGCTGTTGTGGGGGTATTATACGGGCGAGGCGAGTTGTTGTCAATCAGTCGCCGGACGTACGACTACTAACGCGGAGGACGCAGAGGCGCACTGAGATTTCCCTACCGGCTGGAGGAGGCTCCCCTATGCTCAAAGGCCGCACAATCACCCTGCGCCCCGTGCTCGAGTCCGACCTCGACCTGTTCTACGAGAACTTCCTCGACATAGAGAACCGGGGCGACTACTACCCGCAAAGCATCATGTCGCAGGCTGTGGTCAAGAAGCGGTTCGCCGAGACCGGCTTCTGGGAGAAGGACGAGGGTACCCTGCTCATCTGCGACCATTCGGGGCAGATGATCGGCTACATCGAGTTCTTCAAGACAGTCAATTACCTCGACGAGTACGAGATCGGCTATCTCATCTTCAAGCCCGAGCACAGGGGGAAGGGTGCGACCACCGAAGCCCTCAACCTGTTTGTGCGGTACCTGTTCGAGACCAAGCGCATGAACAGGATCAGGCTGATCATCCACCCTGACAACGCCGCCTCGCGCAAGGTTGCCGACAAGTGCGGCTTCCGGCACGAGGGGACGGCGCGAGGGGCCTGGTTCAGCAAGGGCAGGCACCATGACGTCGAAGTGTATGCGGTATTGCGGGAAGAAGTCCTGGGTCACCCGAGCACCTGAGAAAACGACGCGGCGGAGACGCCGGTACGGAGCACTATGAGCGCACAACGCAAGAAAGAACCGAGGCTGATGCTGGCAGGCGGCGGGAACGAGGTCGACTCGGAGCCGCTCGACCGGGTGTTTGCCGCCTGGATGGGCCGGGGCGGCGGCATGCTGTACCTGCCCATCGCGCAGGAGCTGAACGCCGCGGGGTACGAGGACGCACTGCGCTGGCTGCGCTCGGTGTTCGAGCCGCTGGGCGTGCGCGAGATCAAGATGTGGACCGGGCTTGCGGATCACACCGCCGAGGAGTTGCGCGAGTTTGACGCGGTGTACATCGGCGGGGGCAACACGTTCCGTCTGCTGAGCCTGCTGCGCGAGTCCGGCTTCGACGTGCATCTGCAGGAATACTTCGCGGGTGGCGGGGCGATATACGGCGGGAGCGCGGGGGCCATCGTCATGGGCCGCAACATCCTCACCGCCTACGGCGACCCCAACGACGTCGCGCTTGTGGACACGCGGGGGCTGGACCTTGCCCGGGGGCACTCGTTGTGGTGCCACTACGAAGAGGCGCACGACCCGCTGATCTACGACTACATCGGCAAGTACTCGATTCCGGTAATCGCGCTGCCCGAGCGGGCGGGTGTGGGCATCGAAGCCGAGCGCATGGTCGCGTGGGGGCACGAGCCCGTGTACCGCTTCACCCACCGCCGCAAGCGCGCCATTCCGCCGGGCGAGCAGGTTTGACGCGAGCGGCGAAGTGAGCGCGCAGCGGTTCTTCTGGGAAGTGTGGTGGCGCTACGTGGCGCACGGCGCGGCGCTCGGGGCGGTCGGGGGCGCATTCTACGGGTTGTTGTTGCTTCCCCTGCACAGCCTGCTCTTCCTGGGCGGCGCACTGTTGGTCGACTCGGTGATCTTCGGGGCGGGACTCGGCCTGTTCAGCGGGCTGACGCTCGGCGCGCTATGGGGCGCGACGCTAGGGGCCGCGCAGGGGGCGGTTTTCGCGGCTATGACCGTGGCGAGGAACGGCGCTCTGGCCCCGGCCTACAGACATTGGGGCACTGTGTACGGCGTGGTGGCGACCATCGTGTGCTTCGTGGCAGTGCAGGTGCTGCTGGCGAACAGCACGAGCATGCTGGTGTGGTTCCTCCTGCTGCCAGGCGGCGCGGCGAGCGCGCCTATGGCCGCCTTCGACATCGCGCTGGCGTGGCTGCTGCTGGCCGCGGCGTTCGGCTTCACCGGGTACAGGCTGGCCGATTTCGCCCTGCGCGTGCAGGACGATCCGCAGGCCGCGCGGATTTAGAGCAGCGCATTAGTCACCGAGGGGGCATACGCTATGACCGCCTGG
>DASTEB010000278.1:0-11528 GCA_035710025.1 Chloroflexia bacterium | reverse complement strand
GCCGTACACCTTCTCCAAAGTGTACCCCGCCGCCAGCAGCAGCAGCTCCATCTCGTAGCGCCCCGTCCAGCGCAGGCTGAATGTATGCGACGTGCGCGTCAGCGTGCCGTCGGCCGCCTCGCGGTCGTAGAAGAGCGTCACCAGGTGGGTTTGCGTCGAGTGGTCGGCCCAACCCGCAACCGTCTTGTGTACCAGCGACCCGTCACTCAAGGGATATGTACCCTGGAGCATCACGTCGCCGTCCGTGGGCGGCATCAGGTGGGGCAGCGGCGGCGTCAGGTCGAGCACGAGCAGGCCGTGCTGCACTAGCCTGTCTCGCACGGCCGCAAGCATGGCCAGATGGTCCTCGGTGGTGAGCAGGTGCGCGAACGTGTTGATGGCGCAGTAGGCCATGTTGTACGGCCCCGGCGGAACGCCTTTCAGGTCGCGCATGTCGGCCTGCACAGTCGTGATGCGCTCGGCAACACCCGCGGCAGCAGCCTTTGCCCGGCACGCATCAAGCATCCCCTGCGACACGTCGACCGCCGTCACGCGGAAGCCCGCGCCCGCCAGCGCGACTCCCACCCGTCCCGTGCCGCAGCCAAGCTCGAGCAGGGGAAGCTTGAGCCCCGGGTCCATGGCCAACGCATATTGAACGTAGAAGCCGAGGTCCTCGTCGTGTGCCGCGTACTCGAGGTCGTAATACTCGGCCAGCAGGCGGTCGCGCTCTTCGGGCTGCTTCATCACGGCGGCGCTAGCGCTCGAGCAGCCCGGCGCGCTCGATCTCCGCCCACACGAGTTCTGCCAGGCGGCGGTAGCCCGTGCTGCTCGGGTGGAAATTGTCGTTTGAGATGTACTCAGGGTGGTCCAGTACCTCTTCGCTGATCGGATACATGTCCACAACGTGAACGCGGTCGCCATATCGAGCGGCGGCTTCGGCGATGGCGCGGTTCCACTGCTCGACCCCGCCCCGGATCAAGTCTACCTGGTCGCCGGGCAGGCCACGCATCACGATGGTGATGTCGGGCATGTTCAGCAGCACGATGGTGGCGCGGGTCTCTTTGGTGAGCTTGTCCAGCGCGGCGGTCAGGTCATTCACGTACGTAGTCAGAGTGATGCCGTGCGTGGCATCGTTCACCACATTCCACATCGTGATGATATCGGGGTCTGCGGCGGCCGCGGCGGGCACCTCGACCCTGTTCGCCTCGCCGAGCGTGATTCCCCCGCGGCCCAGGCGCACGAGCTTCGTGCCCTCGGGCATCTTCTCGTGCAGTACGTTGATCCAGCTTTCTGTCGCGGGGTCGTCGGCGCCCGCGCCTTCAACGTCGGACGCGCCGATTGCGGCGTATGTGATGGGGCGCGGCGCGGGTGTGGGGATCGCGGGCGCTTCGGCTTCTGCGGCCGGACGGCGCACTGCCCAGGCCCACGCTACGGCCGAAAGCACCACCACGACTCCCATTACGGCCAGCCCGCCGAAAAGCAGCCCCATTACGGGGTTTTGTGTGTTCAATTTCAATGCTGTCCCTGTTCCAGATTCGCATATATTTGTGCGGGGCGAGACCCCGCCCCATAATTATACGAAATCAGGACGCTCCAGGCGCTCGGCACTATTCGCGCAGCGCCGCGCCAACGGCCACCAGCCCCATGCCCAGCACCGACGTGAGGATGACCCACGTGCCGGGCAGGTCGACCGACTCGGGGCCGGTGAGCGCCATGAAGACCAGGTACAGCGGTATGGCGGCGAGCAGCAGCGCGCCGAGCACCAAGGCCGCTATCGCGAGCATCGCCCGCGTGGAAGAGATACGTGTGGACACCCTGCAAGTGCTCCTGCGGTATAATGTCGCGTCAATTATGCAACGGCGCGCGGAGGGGAGTCAAACACGATGATAGTCAGCCAGCAAGAAATCAGGTCGCGAATCGAACAGTTACGCTTGAACCACGACGGCTACCGGCGGCAGCTAGCCCACCTCGACCTCTCGGGCGAGAGGCGCGGGCGGCTGGAGCTTGACGTGCGCCTGCTCGAAGAGGAGATCGCCACGCTGGAGAAGATCGCGCAGGTGGGCCGGGTCGAACCCGACCGTTCGCATATTGAGCAGATCGTGCGCGAGCGGCTGGCGGTGCTGCATGAGCGCTTCGCCGCCGACCCTGCGACCGCCGGCCTGTCCTCTCAGGAGCGCGAAGCCACCTCTGGCGAGGCGCGCGCCCTGCTGTGGACGCTGCGCGAGGACACCCTGACCCGCTACTCCGACGAACTGGCGAAGGGCCGCACTCCGGACCCGGCCCGCACCGACCGTGCCATGCCCTCCATCCTGACGCACACGCTGCGTAACGGCCCCAACGTCGAGGCGCGGGCCAGCGCCGCCTACGAGCTCGGCAAGCTGCACATCGCCGAGGCGATCCCGGCGCTCGCCGACGCGCTCGGGGACGACCCGCTCGTCGCGCAGATGGCCCTCGGGGCGCTCGTGCGCTTCACCGACGAGGAGCTTACGGCCGCTGGCACGGCTCCTGCAATTGTCGAGAGGGTGCGGGCGACCCGCGCAAGTTAGGCGCTCGTGGTGTGCGCTTGCGCGGTCTTGTTGCCCCTATACCCCTGTGATATAATGCCGCAAAGTTACGGCCGGACGGCCGTCGGTAGCCCACGACCGGAGACAGCCCCCTGGCTGGCGGCGCGCAGAAGGAGATTCGGATGAAAGTCAGCGAGGTAATGATCGACAATCCCCCCGTTGTGACGCGCGACGACTCGATCTCTCGGGCAGCCCGCGCGATCGAGGAGCTGCATTCCTCTCTCGTCCCGGTTGTCGACAGCCACGAGACGCGCCGCGTTGTCGGTGTCATCACCGACAAGGACGTGATGCGCTGCACAAGCTCGGGCGAGAACCCCCAGACTTGCCCGGTGTCGTCGTTTATGGGCAACACCTACGAGACCGTACATGTCGAGGCCAACGTCGAGACCGCGCTGGCCGAGGTGCCGCACAACGGGAGTTCCCCGGGCGGCGACACAGGATCAGGCGCCACAGGCACCGACACAGGTGGCCTCATGGGGCGGCGGCCCATCGTCGTGGTGGACGACGAGCGGCGGGTCGTCGGCCTGATCACGCGCCCACACCTCGCGATGGACATCGCCCGGCTGCAGTCCGGCCAGGTCGTGTCGGGCCGCACCGAGAACATGCAGCTTGTGTGGCGCTGCACCGACTGCGGCTACCTGCTGACCCGTGCCGAGCAGCTGCCCGACCAATGCCCCGACTGCGGAGCGCCCAAAGAGCACTTCGTGCTCGTCACCGAGGACTAGCAGCGCGGTGAAGCGCTCGTAATGGCCGGACCCCACTTCAAGTTCATCGACCTGCCGACGGCCGCCGAGCTGCTGGGCGTTACCCGCACGGAGCTGCTGGCCTGGGTAGACGAAGGGCGCATCCGCCCGTTCAGCGGTAAAGGCCAGCAGAGCGTCTTCCGCCGCGCCGACGTCGAACGGCTGCTCGCCGAGGTGCGTGCGGACGCGCAGGCCGAAGCGGACGCAGCGGCAGTGACGGCAGCCGAAGAAGCGGAAGCCCCCGCCGAAGCCGTCGAAGGGGGACGCCGCAGAAGGCGCGACCCTATCAAGCTGATGGGCACGCGCCTTAGCATGGACTCGCGCTGGGCCGAGATGAGCGACCAGGACATTGCCACCTGGCTCGACGCGCTCGAGCCTGTACAGTACGACCGCATTCGCAAAGTCGCCGGCATCGCCATCGAGCGCCTGCAGCGGGTGCTCGCGATGATGGACGAGATGCAGGCCCGCACCGGGCGCTGACCCGGACGAAGGGGACCACCCGAACAGATGCCCGCCGACAGGTATTACACGCTGGCCGAAGCCAACGCCATGCTCCCCGCGCTCACCCAGGTGCTCCAGCGTCTGCAAGCCCAGGGGCGGCAGCAGGGCATGGTGCAGGGACGCATCGCCGACGTGTCGCGAGTCGTCAAGAGCAACGGCCACCACAACCCTATCGAAGACGCGATGGTGACGCAGGCGGCACGCACGCTGGCCGAGGGTATGCGCGAGGGCATCCAGCAGCTTGTCGAGTGGGGTATCGAGCTAAAGGACCTGCAGACCGGGCTTGTCGACTTCCCCGCCATGCGCGAGGGCCGAGAGGTGTACCTGTGCTGGCGGCTGGGTGAGGAAGAGGTCGGGTTCTGGCACGAGATCGAGACCGGGTTCGCCGGGCGCATGCCCGTGGACGAATTGACAGTCTAGCTGGCGGTGCGCTGCCGAAGCGCCTCGTACAGCACGACAGACCCCGCAACTGCCGCGTTAAGCGACTCGATCCTTCCCCGCATGGGAATCTCAAGCGCGCCGTCGCAGCGCTCGCGCACCAGCCTGCCAACCCCCCGACCCTCTGAGCCGACTACCAGGCCCAGCGCGCCGCGTAAGTCGGCCTGAGTGTAGGTCTGCGCACCGGGCTCTGCCTGGAGGGCGTACACCCACATCCCCGTTTCCTTTAGCTCCTCGATGGCCCGGGCGAGGTTGTTCGCCAGGCACACGCTCATGTGCTCTACCGCGCCCGCGGAGGCGTTGGACACCGCGGGCGTGACCTCCACCTGGCGGCGGTCGAGGATGACCACGGCAGTCACGCCCACCGCCTCGGATGTGCGCAGGAGGGTGCCGAAGTTTTGCGGGTCCTGCAGCGTGTCGAGCACCAGCACGAGCGCGTCCGGCCCCGCCTCTCGGCACCGCTCGACAGTCTCCGCGAGCGTGTCGTACTTGAAGGCGGACACCTCGGCGGCCACGCCTTGGTGGTGTTGGCCCACGCGAGTGAGGGCGTCCAGCCTCGCCGGGAGCACGCGCTCTACCGTCACGCCCGCCGACCGCGCCTCGGACTCGATCTCGGCGTGGCGCGCGGCCGTTTCTTCGCGGCGGGCGCGCTCGTTGGCCTCCTTCGCGGGTTGTGGGCCGCGCGCAGGCTCGGCGATGAGCACGCGGTGGACCTTGCGGCGCCGCGCGCGCAGCGCTTCGAGCACCGAGTGCTTGCCGTACAGTATCTCGCTCACGCCGTGTCGCCTCCTCCGGGCATCTCACCCGGATATGCAAAGGGGCGACGACGTCGCCCCAGTTTGATCGCTTATTCGCCGCCGTGGTCAGTCCGCGTCGGCTGCTTTCTCGGATTTGGTAGTGGATGCGGTGGTGCCGCCCGTCGCGGCAGCGCCGTCGCTCTTCGAGTCGCTGCTGTCTGAAGAGGTGCTCTTGCGGCTGTCGTTGATGTACCACCCGCTGCCCTTGAAGATCACGCCGACGGGGTGAAACACCCGGCGTACGGGGCCTTTGCCGCAGTTGATACACTCGGTCAGCGGCTCGGCCGTAACGGGCTGCATCTTCTCGAACCGCTGCCCGCACTCCTTACATTCATACTCGTATATCGGCATGTATTGTCGTTCCCTCGATGTGTTGAACTGTAGTTTCTGTCCGGTCCTGAACGTGATATAGTATATGGGATTGGCGGACTCGCCCGCAACCGCCGCCCACAGAAGGAACCGCACACATGATACGCCTGGCTGCCGTGTCCGATCTGCACTTTACGCCTGACCTCGCGGGCACCGTCCGAACACGTTTCGAGGGGGTGAACGACCGCGCCGATTTGCTGCTCATGCCCGGCGACCTGTTCAACTCGGGCACGCCGGAGGACGCCCGGCTGCTGTGCGAGGAACTGGCGGAGGTGCGTGTGCCTGTCGTGGCAGTGCTCGGCAACCACGAGTACCAGGCGCAGCAGGTGGAAGAGGTCATCGCGGCGTACCGGGCAGGCGGTTTCCGGGTTCTGCAGCGCGAGACCATCACCTTCGACATTCGGGGCGAGCAGGTCGGCATCGTGGGCGTGAAGGGCGGCATGGGCGGCTTCGGCGAGCACCTCATCTTCCCCAGCATGGAGCCGGAGGTCGTAGCCTGGCGGGAGGCCGCCCGCCTCGACGCCGAGGCCATTGAGCGCGGGCTTAGCGAACTGCGCACCACCTACCGCGTGGTGCTGCTGCACTACTCCCCGGCCCGCGAGACGGTTGAGGGCGAGGAGCTCGAGGAGATCGCCTTCTACGGCAACAGCGTTATGGGCGACGCGATTGACCGTTTGCGTCCCGACATCGTGATCCACGGCCACTCGCACCACGGCCGGCCATCGGGGAAGACCCCCGGCGGCATCCCGGTGCGCAACGTCGCGGCTCACGTGATCGGTGAGCCGTTCATAGTCGTGGAGCTTGGCAGGTGAGTGCCGCCGGCCGCCTTTTGCTTGCCCGCGGGGCGTTGGCGGTCGTTGCCACCCTCGCGCTCGCGGGCTGTGCAGGCGCGGACACGCCGGGAGCGACACCGAACATGACCGAGACGCCCGCACAGCCGGAGCTGATCACATTCGGCGAGACTCAGCCTTACCGCGAGCGCATCACCGAGGGCCTGGGCAGCGTGACGTGGTCCAGCGCCTACGTCAACCCGACGCCGGAGGCTGCCGCCAAAGGGCAGGAATCGGTGCGCGATGCCATCGCCGCGAATGCGGGGCGGTTGGCGGCCGTGGACTACGTGTCACTTGCCCTGCCCGACTGGGTTAGCGTGACGCGTAAGCTGCAGATCACGCCCGGCGACTTCACGGGTGCGGATGCCCGGGCCGCCGAGGTCGGGACGGTAGGTGGCGAGCCGCGCTGGCTGCTTTACGAGTGGCAGGGACCGGAGATACCGCAGCGCGACGACCGCCCGATCGTGTACCGTTGGGTGATGGTCCACGCCCTGTACGACATTGCGGAGTCGCGCGTTACTCGTTTGCTCGCGACCATTCGCGGCGAAGTACACGAATAGCCGCGCGAGCGCGCCTCACCCGCCCGCCTGCGACAACGCCACCAGTATCCCCTTCTGCACCAGCCGGATGACGAACAGGTTGGTCTCAGGCGGCGAGTGTTCCATCGTGCGGGCGCACGACCGGGCCATGCGCGCCTCGGCGGTGTTCCCTGCTATGTGCAGCCACTCGGCCATTCTGCGCAGGCGGGCGGCGTAACGCGCCCTGAGCTGGGGGCCGAACTCGTCGTGGGCCAGACGGATCAGCGCGGGCAGGAGCATGCGCCAGTTGTCGGTGCCAAGCTCGTGCGTCAGGCCGGTATCGAGCGTGGCTACTTCTCGCGCCACGTCGGTCACGCCCTGGCTCTCAAGGTACCAGGTATCGAACAGAGGGTCGAAGAGCAGGTCGCTCTCGCTCTCCGGGTGCGCGTTCGGGGCGCTGTCGCCCGGCCCGTGCTCGGCAAGGTCGCACGTCTCGACGTACGCGCCGTACTCCCAGAACGCGGGGTTGAGCAGCTGGTACTCGGTGGGGAGGGCGTTTCCGGTCGCCCAGTTGAGCCTGACAGCCTCGTGCAGCACGCGCAAGGCATACGTATAGGGCGCTTCGAGCATCACGCCCGCGTCGGCGGGCCAGTAGGCAGCGTAGGCGGCATGGCTGGCATAGGCCTCGCTGTGCGAGTGGAGCGTGCCCACCTCGGCGGGCGGAGGAAGCGTGGCGGGGGCGGCGTGCGGGCTTCCGGCCGCCTCCAGCAGCCCCGCGGTATCGTTCAGCACCAGCCACATGACCGCCCTGCCCGCGCCCAGGCCCGGCGCCCCCAGCCACATCAGCCTGTCGCCCCGCCCGTCAATCGGACCAAGCCACGCCCGGCACTCGTCGTTGGGCTTCTGCAGCCCGCCGGTGTCCACGCCGCTCAGCCGGAGCTTCTGCAACTGCCGCCCGACCGCACGCGAGCCTTCGTCGCCCAGCGTCCACTCGAGGGTATGCAGCGTGCGTATTGCGAGGGGGGAACCAACGTTGGCGAGCGTCTCTATCGCGCTGTGCTGCAGGTCGGTGTCGGGGTGCATTGCCAGCAGCCTCAGTACCTCGATGGCGCGGTCGTCGCGTATCTGCGACAGCATCTCGAGCACCGAGTACAGCAGGTCGACCGGCTGGGCCACCAGGGCGCGCAAGTAGTCGTGCAGCGCGGCGGGCGAGCGCGAGTGCGCGTCGAGCGCCCCGAGCAGCATGCCGGTGGCTGCGCGCACAGGCTCCCTCAGCGTTGACAGGAAATCGTCGGGCGGCTGCACGTCGAGCGCCTGTTCAAGCACCATGATGGCGCCCATGCGCCTGCGGTCGGCGCTGCGGCGGTCGGAGGCCACGCGGCGCAGGTGGCGGGCGAACTCGTGCGCGTCGGGGTACGAGCCGACCACGCGGGTCAGCACGTCCACCACAGCCGGGTTGAAGCCGTCCAGCCTCCTCACGACGGCGGTAATCACCGGAGGGCCGATGGCGGGCACGTCCTGCAACAGCGAGTGGAAGTGAAGAGAGTCGGGATCGGCGGCTAGAAGGTCGTCGAGGAGGCGCTCCGCGGCCTGGTGGTCGCGCAGCACGATTACCTTCCCGGTGGGATCGGGGGCAAGGAGATCGTCTCGGGGTCCGCTGTCACTAGGCACGCGATATCTCGGCGCGATTCACGATAAAGGGCGTAAGACAGGGCCGCGGGCGCGGCGTCGATCTTACGCCCATCTGATTCGCCTCGGAGCGAGGCGCCCTGGTAACAGCTATCGTATCACACTAGTATTGGCCGGACAAGTTCAGCCAGGTGGGCAACTGCGTGAGCGCCCACACCATCACGATTATCGCCGCTAGCCACATGAGGTCGACCACCCAGGCCAACGCTGGCCTCCGCTCGACCATCGGCCCTTCGATCACCTGCTGGTTCATCGAAGGGAAGGCGAGCTTGGGATCGACGTGCTGCACGCCGGGGCGCGAGCCGGGCACCTTCTGCGATGCGTACTCGTTGATCGTGCCCAGGCCCATGTCCATCCTGGTGATCGTGTTCTTGCAGTACGGGCACGGCTCGGACACGCCGGGCCTGGCGTCGCTTGTATCGACAAGCTCGTGGCAGAACGGGCAGTTGACGAAGAAGCTGTACCGGCAGTTGGGGCAAGCCAGCGACGTGTCGGGCACGCTCTCGCGGCAGTTGGGACACTCCACCATGGCCGGCGGCCGCCTGACGCCGCTATCGTCGGCCACCATCGTGCCCTGCCTCGACGCGGGCATTTCGTCCGACTCGGGCATCGGGGGCATGTTGCCCGTGGTCCGCTGGAGGTACCAGGGCTGCTCTGACGGTTGCGCACCCGCGTGCTGCTCAGTCGCCTGGGCGTATGTCGGCCCGGTGCCCGGAAGCTGGTCGGGCGCGGGCATCTGCAATTCGGTGTACGGGCCCATAGGACCCATGTCGGGAGCGCCTGCGTCGAAGAACGGACCCTGCGGCGCCTGGTGCCCCGACATCGGGGGGTTGGTATGGGCCTCAGCCACGTCGGCCCCCGGGTGTACGTCGGCCGCGCCAAGGACATCCTGCATATCGCCGACCATCGTAGTGGGAGGGGCCGCCGCGGGAGCCGGGACGGCGAACTCGGCGGGGTTGAACGGGGCGTAGGTCTGGTTGTACTGGGGCTCCTCGTTGATTTGCACGGTGGGCGTCAGGTTGCCCAGCCAGTCGGGAATACCGTCGTCGCTGTGCGCGCCCGTGTTTCCATCGGGCACGACGAACGGCTGCGCGTCGGCAGGCAGGCCCATGTCGGCCGCGTCAATCTGCTCGCTTGCATGCGCGCCGTTGGGCTGAGTGGAGACCATCGGCGCGGCATACGGCGGGGTCGGGGCGGCAGCGTCGGCAGGCGGCAACGCTGTCTGCTCGGACTGGGGCAGATCGGGCTGGAACTCGGGATCGCCGACGGCCCACGGGGGCACTCCCTCGGAGGGCAGGGCGGGCTGTCCGAAGGGTGCGGAGTCGCCGAAGGGCGAGGCGACTCCGTGGGCCTCGGTTGCCGGGGGCTGTCCCTCTGAAGCACCGGGTGCGGGCGTGGCAAGCGCGCTTGAGGCGGCTCCAGTTCTCGCCGCGATGTACTCGAGGCCCTTTCGCGCCTGCGCGTTGGCGGGGTTGATGACCAGGGCGTTCTCGAGGCAGATCTGCTGCTCGAACGGGTCTGCGACGACCCCGCTCAGCCACATCCAGGCCTCTTCGTGCCTCGGCTCCTTCTCGACGAGCTGCGTCAACAGAGCGCGGGCCATAGCCTTGTCGCCGCGCTTGGCGGCGGCCTGCCCCTCGCTCAATAGGCGCGCAAGCTCACGATCCATCGGAGTTATTGCCATATTGACCCCCTTGCCCGCTGCGCGGGTTGGTATGATGCCCTTCGGCGGTTCTGCCTTGCAGTGACCTCCGGCCTGACCCTTACCCCGTGCTCTAATCTTGCTCCAGCAGGCGGAGCCTCCTCGGTATCACCCGGTACTTCTCGGCCTGGATGATTGCCTCGATGGCGTCCACGGTATCGTCAAGCTCTCCATTCTTGTTGACCACTACATAGTCGAAGTCGCTTAGTGCATGCATCTCTTCCCGGGCTAAACTCAGCCTGCGGGCAAGCTCCTGGGGATCCTCTGTCTTGCGGTGGTAAAGCCTGGAAGCCAGGTCCTCCATGCTTGGAGGAGCGAGGAAAATATAGACCGCTTCCGGCTCAATGGTGCGCATCGTCCTGGCACCCTGCACGTCGGGTTTCATTATCACGTCCTTGCCCCGCTTCAGGGGGCCGACGACCTCATCTCGCGGGATACCATAGTAGTTCCCGTACACCTCGGCGTGCTCTATCAGCTGGTTGTTCTGCTTCATGCGCTCAAATTCGGACCGCGTCTTGAACCGGTAGTGCAGGCCCTCAATCTCGCCCGGACGCCTGGCGCGAGTTGTTGCCGTGACCACGTAATGAAACGGTATGCCGCGCTCTTTCATCCTCTGCAGTGTGACGTCCTTGCCGACCCCCGAGGGGCCTGTGAGCACCACCAGCAGCGAGGGCACGCGCCTGCTCACGTATCCGTCGAACTCCGGCACAGGGCCGGCTTCGGTCACAATCTGTTTTATTGCCTCGGGCAATCCTTCATGGTCCCCGCCCATCTCCTCGATGCGGGCCGAGGCTGGCTGCCCCGCGGGCAGCGCATCTACTGGCCTGTTGGTCATGCTCCCCTTATCCTGGCTCAACATCCTGCGGCTTGCGCCCGCGCCCTCCGGTCGGGCACGGCTGCTGTGTTATACTACTCTTCTAACCCTCCTGAAAGCCGATCCCGTATGCCCTTCGACGCCCTCACCATCGCCGCCGTGCGGCAAGAGCTTGAAGATACGGTTGTGGGCGGGCGCGTACAGAACATCGTCATGCCCGGCCCGCTGACCGTTGCGCTCGAGCTTTACCGCGGCGGCACCGGCCGGACCCACCTGGTCCTGTCGGCGCACGCCCAGCACGCTCGCGCCCATCTCACCCGCACCGCCCCCAGCCGCGACCCCGAACAACACCCTCCGCTGCTCCTGCTTCTGCGCAAATATGTGCGTGGAGGCACACTTCTGGAGGTGTCCCAGCCGCGGTACGAGCGCGTGCTCATACTGAGTATAGCCAAACGAATACCCCCTGACAAGCACCAAGAGTACCATTCCGAGGGGGACTTTATGGATACCGCGGAGGAGCCTGAGGACCTCTCCGTGCCTGTAACGACGGTGCAGGTGGTGGTCGAAATCATGGGCCGCGTGTC
>DASTEB010000277.1:0-12435 GCA_035710025.1 Chloroflexia bacterium | reverse complement strand
GATGCGCGTCCCGCCGCCCGCATCGGTAACGTTTCGGCCATCACGGCCGCGGGATTCACTCTCGAGACCCGCGCCGGGAACTTGACGGTGACGGTGTCGGATCTGACATGGATAGTCGTCGAGAAGGACGGCCGAGCAGTGGAAGGCACGCTTGCCGACCTCGTCGCCGGGAACCCCGCCGCGGTTGCAGGTATGCTCTCGCCCGACGGCAAGACCGTCGCGGCGCGAACCGTCGCTCAAGGCCCGATGGCGCGAAGGCTCGCCGACCGCTTGTCTCGCGTCCCGCGCCGCCCGGCGGCGCAGGCGTTACAACATGTCGCCGGTGGCACGATCACCGCCATCGACGGCAGCGAGATCACCTTGAAGGGCGATCGCGTGCCCGATGTTGTTGTCTTGTCCCTGCCCGAAACGATCGTCCTTCGCGGCGGCTTCTCCGACCTGGCTTCGCTGAAGGTCGGCGAGCGAATAGAGGTCTTGGGCGTTCCAGTCAGGCCCGCAGAGGCGATCGCGGGTGGCAGGCGAACACTCGAAGCCTGGGCGATCCGTGTGGACAGCGGCGCGACCGGCTTCTTTCACGGCCGCGTTGGGCGGGTTGACGGGACTTCGCTGGTCGTCCATAACATCCGCGGCCGCGACCGGCTCACCGTTAGCGTGGACAGCAACACGCAGTTCAAGCGCGTCGCCGTCACCGGGGGCCGGCTTACCGTCAGCTCAGTGGCCTTGTCGGACGTACAGGCCGGCGGACACGTGGCCGTCGAGGGCACGGTGGCGCCGAATGGACGCGTGATTACTGCGAAAGCGGTCGTGCTCATAGGCCCGCCGCGTGCCGGCTCGAACTAAGACAAACCTCAATAGAGAAAGGGAGCAGCCCGGCGGTTGCTCCCCTTAATCACTCCTGCAAGTTACTGGCCCTCGAAGCGCCCCACCACGACAATCGGCCCCTCGCGGACCGGAACTCCTGGCTTCCGCTCGATGGACACGGCGAAACCTGCGTAGTCGCCGATCCTGCGCTGGGCTGTCGTTCGATGGACGGTCGAACCAACGTCATTCGGCCCGAACACGCCGCCCACGTCGGACGGCCCTTGTCCCTGGGGCTGAATCAGCCACAGCTCGTAGATGAGGTCTTCCGGCAGCGGTTCCAGACCGTCCGCCACGAGCCACGCTTCCGACGACTCCGGGTTGAAAATAACGACGGCGCTCACGCCTGTGTATTCGTCGGTTGGCGCCAGGGCGAACGTCCTGTATCCCGCAGGGATATTCACCTGCGCTTGTGACGCCTCCAGCTGCCGCTCGAACTCCGCAAGGCGAGTCTGCTGCTGTGAAACGGTCCCAAGCGTCGCCACGAGCCACACTACCGCCACGAGGAGCAAGACTGCGGCAGCGGCGGCGACCCGGGGCCATGCATCGGCCTGCCGCCGCATATCGATCACCTGGCTTGGCGTCGGAGTCACACTCGCCGTCTCGGCAGTAGTCAGTCTCACTGGGCGGCTCACAGCCGGGGATTGCGCGATCTGGGGCGTCGACTCAATTCGCTGCAGCAGCCGCGCCTTGTGGCCGGCGGGGGGTTCGACCGTGGGCGCTGTGGTGCCGAGCAGGCCGATTACCTGGCTATAGGACGTAGCGAGGCGCGCGCGCTCCCGGCACTGCTCGAGTGCGGCTTCGAAGCGTGCCGCATCTTCCGGCTCAAGTGCCCCAAGGGAGAAGTGAATTAGCCTATCTTCCCATTCTTCAGGTGTGACGTTCTGTGATTCCATTAGCCTGACTTCATGTCTTCTATTGTGTGCTACGACAACCGCTGCGCCTCGGATTTTCCGCAGCGGCATGCCGGGCGTCAGTCGCCCAATAGACCGCTTGATTTCAGCGCCTCACGCATCGCCGTCATTCCCAGGCGAATTCTAGTTTTCACCGTACCGAGTGGTTGCCCGAGAAGCTCCGCGATCTGAGTGTGGGTCAGTCCTCGGAAGAAAGATAGCTCAATTGGCTCGCGCTGGTTCGCCGGCAACCTTGCCAGCGCCGAACGCACGCCTTCGCGCAGCTCTGCAAGAGAAACCTGGTCGCCGGGCTCGGGCGCGGGGTCTGCACGGAGGTCGAAGCCGCCGGGGATCGCACCGTCGAGGGGCACTTCCGTGCGCGACCGCCTGCGAAGCTCGTCAATGCTGCGATGATGGATGAGACTCAGTAGCCAGCTGACGAACCGCCCCCGCGCCTGTGTATAGGTTTCTGGCTGGTTCCACAGCTTCAGGAAGACTTCCTGCACAATCTCCTCGGCAAGCGCGGCATCGCCCACGATGCGCACGGCAAGGCCAAAGCACTGCCGTACGTATCGGTCGTACAATTGCTCCAGCGCGCCGGAGTCGCGTTGCCCAACCCGGCCCGCCAGCTCTTCGTCGGTAAGTGTTGTCAGGTCCAACATGTCCGAACTGTGTAACCACGGGATGCGCTCACCGGGAGGCGGCCGCTCGCGTTGAGGTTCCGGCCCGGCAAATCGCCATTAGCCTGCGAACCCCTCGGAGCGAGTGACGGGTGTGCGGGTAGTTTATACCACAACTCGAGCGGTGCGCATCCCACGCACGCACGTAGTCGCCCTCGCACAGTGTACTCTATGGTGTCAACGGTGCGATAAAGTGCAGTTACTTCAAGAGCGGTCAAGAGAGCAGGCGTATCGGTCTACGCATTACCATGACGGGTCGCGCGGATTAGGAAACATGTACCCCTGTCCAACGCTTGATTCCCGCCCCCTGCCTCCGGTAAGATAGCGCTAAGCCGTGTCGGGCTGAACAGCCGGCGGCATCCACATGAGGATAAATCTTGATCGGTCGACTACAACTAGCCGGGCGCCGGGTAGCGGGTGCCTTGAAGAACGGCGAGGTTATCGAGCGCCAGCGCTGGGTTATCGGTATCCGCTGGACGGTTGTGGTAGCCCTGCTGCTGGTCGGCCTGCTCGGCCCTAACGTGCCGCCCGGCGAGGGCGGTTTTCAGATCAGCGCGGTTCATCTGGCGCTCGCGGCGTTCGTCGCGGCATACAACTTTCTCTATCTCCGCGCGACAAACGTCGAGGACTTTGGCCATACGAGGCCCTCGCGCGTCGCCATTCTCGCCCAGGTACCCCTCGACCTGGCCGTGTTCACGGCCGTGATCCACTACTCGGGCGGTGTGACAGGCCCGGTTTTCGTCCTGTACTTCCTCTACATATTCGTCGGTCTCGCCATACTGCCCCCTCGCGGCGCCTACTTCGTCGCCGGACTGGCTGCCCTCGCCTACGGCATACTGGCGTTGTTCGAAGCGGCAGGCATAGGCGAACTGACGATTGACGGGCGGCCCTCCGGCAGCATCGCCCTCTCTGTCTATGCCGGCTATTTCCTCACGGTGGCAGCCACCCTCGTAATCACGGCCTACATCGGCAACTACTTCGCAGGCCTGCTGACCCGAGACGAGCGTACGATACGCCAGCAGCTCAGCGAAATAAACTCTCTTTACACAGTTACAAGAAGCCTCTCCAGCACGTTGAGCGGCGACGATGTGGCCCGGACGCTGGTCACGCGGGCGGTCGAGCTTGAGAACGCGAGCGCGTGCTCGCTGCTGATATTCAACGAGCGCGGTGAAGGCATCTTCGTGGCGTCGAAGGGTTTCTCGCTCGAGCAAACCCGCGCCTATCACCAGAATCCACTGCCCGCGGACCACGCTGTCGTGCAGAAGCTGCGTGCCGATCGCAACGGCATCTACGCGCCCAATGTTGACCGGATCGCCGACCTGCGCGCCGTGCTCGCCCGTCCCACCACGCGCTCGTTCTACGCCGTGCCGATGCTAAACGAGGACACGCTGGTGGGCACACTCAACGTCAGCTTCGACCACCTGTACACCATGCCGCCGAACCGCTGGCACCTTCTGCGCGCCATGACGCAGCAGGCGGCCCTGGCCATCGAGCGAACGCGCCTCTTTGCCGACGCGCAACGCGCCGCCCGTGAAATGACTGGTCTCTACCACATCGGCCTTGCTACCACGTCTTCGCTCAACATGGACGAAGTCGTGCACCTGATCTACGAGCAGGTGAACCGCGTTCTTCACCCGGACACTTTCTATATCGCGCTCTACGACGAAGAGGCCTCGGAGCTTCGCTACGACATCTTCATCGAGGGCAGCCAGGCGCTTCCGCCCTTCCGCTCGCGCCTCGACAGCTCGGGCGTAACGGGCTGGGTGATTCGCAGCCGAAAGCCTGTGTTCGTGCGGCACTGGGACGCCGAGCTTGAGCAGCTACCATTCGAGGCCAACCTGGTCGGAGCGCCGACGCAGTCGCTCATCAGCGTGCCGCTAATTGCCAAGAACAAGGTGGTAGGCGTGATGTCCGTTCAGGCGCTTGAGCCGGACCGCTTCGACACCAATCACCTACGCCTTCTCACGTCAATTGCCGGCCAGGCCGCGCTCTCGCTCGAAAACGCTCGCTTGCACGCCACCGTGAACGAGCAGGCGCAACGCGATCCGCTCACCGGCGTGTTTCACCACGGCAGTTTCATTACCCGCCTGCAGAGCGCCATCGTGCAGGCCGATGAAGAGGGCACCACAGTTGCCTTGATTATGCTCGACCTGGACAACTTCAAGCAGTACAACGACACCTACGGTCACCTTGTAGGCGACGACGTGCTGCGCTCCACGGTCGCGGCGGTGCAGAACCACCTGAAGAGCACCGATGTCGTGGGTCGCTGGGGCGGCGAGGAATTCGGCATCGTGCTGCCCGGCGTCCGTCGGAACCAGGTGAGGATGATCGCCGAGCGGATACGGCAAACGGTGGCCCGCAATGTGATCAAAGATAGGCAGGGCAAGGCAATACCATCCCCGACCGTCAGTCAAGGAATCGCCATCTACCCTGAGGATGCCACCGACATCGAAGAGTTGATTGACAAGGCCGACTCGGCCCTGTTCCACGCCAAAGACCTCGGCCGCAACGAGATCTCCGAGTGGATCGAAATGCGCGGCGAGCGCCCCATCCCGCTGAAGTTCGGCGGCTAATTCGGCAACAGCCCGGCTCTGAGTGCTTGCCCCGCGCGTCCGCGGTTGCGTATAATTGGCGTGAACGCGCCCGCTCGTATTCCAACAGAAGGTAGAAATGATTTACAAACCAAACGGTCACGGCCCCGCGGTAGACGTCGCTCCCGACGATACGGAGACGCCGGTAAGGTGGGGCAAGGCCGACCTGCATATGCACACCTCGCTAGGCGACGGCCTCGCAAGTGTTGAACAGATTTTCGAATACGTCGAGCACCACACCGACCTGGACATCATCGCCATCACCGACCACGACGATATCCGCGGCGCCATGCAAGCCCTCGAGCTTGCGGAAAAGCGAAAGTGGCGCTTCAAGGTAATCCCCGGAAACGAAATCACCACCCGCCAGGGCCACTTGCTCGCCCTGTTCGTGACGTGCGAGTTCCCCATGTTGAAGACACTCGAGGCCAGCATGGAGGCCGTACACAGAGTCGGCGGGCTGGCGATTGCACCCCATCCACTGTCCTGGTTGACTACTTCCATCCGTGAAAAGGCGCTACTGCTCCAACACACGACCAGGCTGCCGTTCCATGGCATCGAGACGTTCAATCCGTCGTATGCGGGCCGCGTCGCGCATGACCGGGTGAAGGAGCTAAACGCTACTGTGCTCAATTTGCCGGAGTTTGGCGGGTCCGATGCACATGCCAATTCGATGATCGGGCGCGGCTTCACCATGTTCCCCGGCAGTACTATAGAAGACCTGCGCCGCGCCATCGACGAGAAAACCACCGTAGCCGGCGGCACTTTCATGAACTTGCCTGACCACGCGTCGATCGCTGCGCCCAACCTCTGGAAGAGCATGATCGTCCACCCTAGCTACAAGGTGAAGCGGGCAGTCACGCGCCGGCTGCGCGGCGAGCGATAGCTGTGGCTGCCGGGGCTGCAGAGGTATCCACTTGGCGCCACCCATGAATGTAGCGCTCGTCTCGCCCTACGACTATGCCACGCAGGGCGGCGTAACCGAGCACATCAAGTATCTTTCGCGTGAGCTTATAAGACAGGGCCACACGACCAAGATCCTGGCGCCGTTCTCCGTGGATAAGGCCGACCTTCCCGACGATGTGTATGCTCTGGGCGCGGTAACGCCCGTGCCCGCCAACGGCTCGGTGGCGCGTATCTCACTTTCGCCCGACCTTGGACGAACAATTCGCGCCATCTTGCGCGCCGAGCGATTCGACGTGATCCACCTTCACGAACCGCTCATGCCGACGGTCCCCTGGCTAGTTCTGCGAGCTTCCACGTCACCCAACGTCGGAACCTTCCACGCGTTCGGCGATGTCTCGACCCTGTACGCCATCAGTCGCCCGCTGCTTCGCCGCTTCTTCGACCGGCTCGACGGCCGAATCGCCGTTTCACCGAGCGCGTTTGAATACGTGAGCCAGTACTTCGGCGGCGAGTACGAGATCATTCCCAACGGAGTCGACGTTCCGAGGTTTGCCACTCAACAAGAGCCGGTCGCGTTTATGCGCGACGGCAGGCCCACTCTGTTGTTCGTGGGACGATTTGAGGAAGCACGTAAGGGCCTCAGATGGCTTCTGCAGTCACTTCGATACGTGGAACCCTATTTCCCCGACCTGCGCCTCGTGGTGGCCGGAGGAGGCGACCCCGAGGAGATGGCGCAGTGGCTCCCGCTGCGAGACCATTCGCGCCGCGATCGCACTGTGTACCGTTCGGCGGGCTCCGCGCTCGAAGTAGAGTTCGTCGGCTTCGTTTCGGCTGAGGACCTACCGCGCTATTATCAGTCGTGCGACATCTTCTGCGCACCCTCCACGGGCGGCGAGAGTTTCGGCATCGTGCTCCTGGAGGCGATGGCAGCCGGCGCGCCGGTCCTTGCAAGCGCTATCCCCGGCTACGCCAGCGTACTGACGCACGGGCGCGAGGGTTTCTTGGTCGAACCAAAGTCACCGGGAGCCATCGCCGCGGGTATCGTCAGGCTGCTCAGTGACCCTGGACTGCGCGAACGCATGGCCGAAGCGGGCAGCCGGAATGCCGGGCAGTATGACTGGCCCATAGTCGCGACCAAAGTGATCGAGTACTACGAACGGGTTCGCGCTCTGAACAGGCCTCCACGCCCAACGCGGCGTTGGACGGCCCGAGTGCGCACAGCAAGTCAAGCTTAGCGGCTTCGGTGTGTCGGCATTCTCTTTCGCTGTTGCCCTGCGCCGTCTGTGGTATAATTTCCGATTGTGAGAACGCCTGCCCGGACCTGGACAACGCCTGTCTGGGCCGCGCTACTCGCGTGCATTTTGGCTGTGCCGCGCCCTCGAAGTACGGCGTTAGTGACCCGGCAATCAGAGGTCCAATTCGCACGTCTGGCATTGGACTCGTGCGCATTACGTTGCCTCTAGGCAACATCAGGAAACATATTTGTGATAACACAGTGGTTACAGGACTGGGCGCGTCGCGTTGCCCGCAGGGTCGCTCAAGTTTTCGCGAGCACGCCGGTCACGCCAAACATGCTCACCATCTTCGGGTTTCTCCTAAATGTGGTGGTGGCGATCCTGCTTGCGACAGGCAACCTGATCGCTGGCGGCATCATGATTATCGTGGCCGGCCTGTTCGACATGCTCGACGGCGCGCTCGCCAAGATCACGAACCGCACCAGCGACTTCGGGGCGTTCCTCGACTCGGTAGTCGACCGCTACTCGGAGGCCACGGTGCTGTTCGGTCTGCTGCTCTACTACTACCAGCAACCCAACCAGGAGGGCCTGATCGAGATAGTGCTGATTTACGTCATCCTGGTCGGCTCGATGATGATCAGCTACGCGAGGGCACGCGCGGGCGCGCTCAATATCCGTAATGAGATCGGCCTGATGGCTCGCCCCGAGCGCGTGATTCTGCTGGCAATCGGGCTCCTGGTGAATGCCTATCTGCTGATGCCGGTGCTGTGGATCCTGGCCGTGGGGACTCAGTTCACGGCGCTGCAACGTATCTTTTACGTCTGGCAGATCACCGGAGGTAAGAACCGGCCCGAAGAGCCGACTGAGTAGGCCGGTTAGTCCGGAGTAAGGAAGCGCTTCAGCCTGGCCCAGAAGCCCGCGGGCGGCGGATCAGTGGCTTCCTCGGCGGGATCGTCAGGCACGATTTCGGGTTCAGCTTCGATTTTCTCCGCATGTTCGGCGAGTTGCGCAGCCTCCAGAAGCCCCCTCGGAAGCCGAGGACCTCCAGAGGCCTCCCAATCAAGGCTGAACTCGGAGAGAAGCGCGCGTAGCCGAATCACCTCAGCGCCGAGGGCATCGCGCTCGTGCCGCATCCGGTCGGCCCATTCGTTCCACATCTTCTCCTGGGCGCGCAATCCGGCGTTGTTGAACTCGAGCCGCTGGTTCTGCTTGTAAAGCTTGAACGCCTTGAATTTCAGCACCGAGTACATTGAGTGGTATCCGGCGAGCTCGTTTACAATGGCATCCACGCGCGCAGCGGAGAGGTCGGTACCGAGCGCGGCAGCTTCGTTCAGCGCATCCAGATTGAGACGCCCCTTCTCGTAGCCAAGCCCTGACAGCAGCACCAGCCGCACGGCTTCATCTTCGTCGTAACCGGAGGCGCGAGCGACTTCCAGGATCTGCTCGTACGATTCCTGGAGGATTTCGACCCTGACGGTGACTGTTGATGCCGCTTCCAGCCACGGAATTCGCTCAAGTGCGCTCCTGCCGGTCGCAGGCATGTTGTCACCGTCACGGCGGGCGCTGTCTGGGTGCTCGATCAAGTTCTCCCCCTTGCGGTAGGGTGGGCAGCCGCAGCGTTTGCCCCTACTCTACAAGATACCGCGGCCTCCATGCCAGTGGTTCACTGGCGCTGCTACCGGCCCGGTGCTGCGAGCCGCACAAGAGTTGGCTCCTCCCAAGCCTGGTGAAAGTGAATATTCCAGGGGCACAGTCGTGCTTCGACGTTACGGGCGATTGCGCGGCACACCGTTCCTAATGACTGGGCGCATACGAAGCAAGGTCCGCCTGGACGTGGGCGCGTACCAACTCGGGGTTGAGTGAGCGGCGGCGCGAGTGCGGCTGCTCCTCCTCAACCTTCAACTGGCCGCACGCGGCAGCGATGTCCGATCCGCGCTCGATCCTGATTGTAGTCGCGATGCCCGCGTCCTCCAACACCTTCTGAAAAGCCAGCACCTGCTCGCGAGACGTAGCCTGCATTCCGGTGCCGGGCACGGGGTTCAGCGGAATAAGGTTGACGTGGCAGAGCATACCCTTCAGCAGCACGGCAAGCTTTTCGGCATCGCTGAGCGTGTCGTTGGTGCCGGAGATCAGCACGTACTCGAACGTAACCCGCCTGCGAGTTTGCTCCGTGTAGTAACGGCAGGCATCCACCAGGTCCGTGAGGGGGTACCGCAGGTTGATCGGCATGAAGGAGCCGCGCAGTTCGCCGTCCGCCGCGTGAAGGGACACCGCGAGGTTGATCGCCAGCTCTTCGTGCGCGAAACGCCTGATCTGCGGAACGATTCCTACCGTCGAAACGGTCATCCGCCGCGCACCGATTCCAAGTCCTTGCGGAGAGTTGATCATGTGGATCGCCTGCCAGAGGTGGTGGTAGTTTACCAGCGGCTCGCCCATGCCCATGAAAACGATGTTGGTAACCGCGGTGACCGGCTCGGCGCGTCCGTTGGCGTTGTCCTCGAAGGTCGTGAACCAGGCGTCAGGACTGCTCTTGTGCCTCCGGTTTGGCGCGCCCGCATCGTAGCGCCTGCGAGGGCCCGGCGACGGCTTGTGCGGATTAGCGCGCAGCCAGCGGTTGAACCAGATTACCTGCTCGACAATTTCACCGGCAGTGAGGTTGCGCGTGAAGCCCATCTGGCCCGTCGCGCAAAAGGAGCAGCCCATCGCACAGCCGACCTGCGACGAAACACATACGGTCGCCCGGTCGTGATACAGCATCAGCACCGTCTCAACCGTATTGCCGTCGCGCATCTGCAGAAGTACTTTGCGGGTCCAACCGTCAATCGAGATCTGCTGCGCCACCTGCCGGGACGAGCCGAGCCTGAACGTCTCGTCCAGCCGCCGCCTGAGCGCAACCGGCAGATTGCCCATCTGGTCGAACTCGGTAGCAAGTTCGCGGTACAGCCAGTGCAGGATCTGTCGTGCCCGGTAGGCCGGCTCGCCCCACTCGGTGATGACACCGGTCAGTTTTTCGGGGGTGAGATCGAAGATGTTCGGGCGGCGGTCGGCAGCGAGATCGAATCTAACGGGCGCCGCTTCTACTCCGGAGTCGTTCATGCCCCAATTATAACAACAACCGTGCCGCGAGCGATTTGGTACGGCTGACGTGGCGGGGGCACCGGGCGTTGTCAGGCGACGCTGTCTGAATGCACTTGCAGGGACAGGATCTTCGACGTTCCGTCGCCCGCCATCGAGACGCCGTAAAGCGTGTCGGCGGCCTCGATCGTACCGCGGTTGTGCGTTATCACGACGAATTGCGTGTTCGCGCCAAGCTCCTGCAGGGCCGAGCGGAAGCGGGTCACGTTACTCTCGTCCAGAGCTGCATCCACCTCGTCAAGCACGCAGAAGGGCACCGGGCGCACTCGCAACAATGCGAACAGCAGCGCGGCCGACGTAAGCGCGCGCTCGCCGCCGGACAGCGCGGCAAGCGGTTGCAGCCGTTTCCCGGGTGCCTGCGCGAGTATCTCTACCCCGGAGGTGGCTATGTCGTCGGGATTCGTCAGCTCGAGCCGGGCGTGCCCGCCGCCGAACAGCGTGACAAAGAAGTGCTCGAAAGCCTCGTTCACCTGCACGAACGTCTGCGCGAACTGGTCGCGCATGGTGCGGTCAAGCTCGGCGATCACGCGCCTCAGCGACTCCGCGGCGGCGATCAGGTCGACAAGCTGCGTCTGCAGATAAGAGTGACGGTCGGACAACTCCCGGTGCTCCTCTGTGGCGAGCGGGTTCACGGGACCAAGTCGCGCCAGCTTTGCCTTCAGCGCGTAAACCCTGCGCTCTCGCTCCTGCGGCGTCTCATCTCGAGCGGACGACGACAGGCCCACATCGCCTGGCTCGGCGGGGAGGGGCCACGTAAGCTGATCAACTTTGCTGTCGCCGCCGCCGTGCAATGCGCGGGGCGACGCCGAATGGTCGGCGCTGCTGTGACCCATCTCCTCGATAAGCTCGACACGCAGGCTATCAAGCACGCCCACACAGCGCTGGCGTTCGACCGACGCGCGGCTGTGCGCCGTCTCCGCGTCCAACAGCGCGCTCTGCAGGGCGGTCTGCTCGGCCTCCAACACGCTGATCGATTCCTCGGCGGCTCGCACAGCGTGCTCGGCAGGACCGAGAGCCTGGTTAAGGTCGGCGAGCCGCACCGTAGTCACCGCGACTTCGCTCGCTTCAGCCGCAAGCTGCCGCTCGGTCGCCTCGATCTCACCTCGGACGCCGTCTAGTCTTGCTCCCAGTTGAGCGAGTCGATCCTGGACCTGCCGCGCGTTGTCCGCCAGCTCCCGTTCGCGCGCCGTGACGTTGCTTATGGCTTCTTGCAGCACCGCGAGGCGGGTCTGTCCCTCGCCCATACCGCGGGCCAGCTCCTCCCGCTCGGCCACGAGCCGCGCCACTTCGATACCTGCTGCGGCTGTCATCGCTTCGAGATGCTCGCGCCGACCCGCTTGCTCGGACAACGACGCCCGCAGCGCCATCGCTTCGGAATCCAGCGCTTCTATCTGGCTGCGCGCTTCGGCCAGTAGGCCCGTCCGCCAGGCTAGCTCCTGGCTCAGCCGCGCGACGACGTTCTGCAGTTCGACGTGGGACAACTGCGCTACGGCAAGCGCCTTACGCCTGTCCTCGGCCTGCGAGGAAGCCAGCGCCAGTGCGACCTCTGCGTCGCGCACCTGTCGAGCAGCGGTCTCGACGTCTGACTCCGCATCTCGCACGGCGCCAAGCGCACGCTCGTGCTGAGCCCGTAGTTCGCGCAATTTCCGCTCGCGACCAAGTAGGCTGCGCTCGCGGCGGCGGCTGTTGTCGCCTCGCAAGTCGGATCCGCCTGTCACGGCACCGCCCGGGCGCACGACCTCCCCGCCCAGTGTTACCAGCGTCCAGGGCGCGCTCTCCTGCATCGACTTGAGAGTGCGGCGGGCGGCGGCCAGGTCCTCGACCACAAGGAGTCGCCCGAGCAACATCGCAGCCAGCACGTCCAGATCGTGCCCAAATTCCACCAGGTCACGGGCGACCCCGACGATGCCCGGACCCTTCGGAGGCTGAAGCACGCGGCCGCTGCGCAGCGTGTCGAGCGGAAGGAAGGTGGCCCTGCCGCCGCCCGTCGACTTCAGGTGGGCGATTGCGGCTTCGGCATCGCTCCAGGTCCGCACAACCACGTCCTGCAGCCGGCCGCCAAGCGCGGCTTCGATGGCAACTTCATACGCGTCGGGAACGCGGAACAGCTCGGCCACCGTACCGACTAGGCCTCCAAGTT
>DASTEB010000276.1:0-12955 GCA_035710025.1 Chloroflexia bacterium | reverse complement strand
AATCAAACACGAGGAGCGCGGCAGTGACCGACCAGCCGTACAACCCACCGCCCGAACCCACCCTGCGCGCCGCGATCCTCGCGGGCGGCGGTTCTATCCGCATGGGCACGAACAAGGCGCTCCTGCGCCTCTCCCCATCCGGCCCTACGGTCATCGAAGAGGTGCTCGACCGCCTGCGCGACGCCGGGCACGACAACCCCCTGCTCGTGACCAACTCCCCTGACGACTACGCCTTCCTCCACCTGGACAGCGTACCCGACGACATCCCCGGCGCGGGCGCGCTCGGCGGCATTCTGACCGCGGTTCGGTATTCCGGCGCGTCCCGCACCCTGGTCGTCGCGTGCGACATGCCCCTGCTAAGCCCGGCGCTCCTCCAGTACATGGCCTCCGTGCCCGGCCCCTACGACGCGCTCGTCCCGCGCCTGCCCATGCCCGACGGCACACTGCGTCCCGAGCCGCTGCACGCCGTCTATACGCCTGTCTGCGCCGAAGCCGCGGAACGCCTGCTGGCAAGCGGCACGCGCAAGGTGGGCGCGCTGCTGGATGAGGTCGACACCCTCTACCTCGAACAGACCGATATCCTCCGCTACGACCCCGCGCTTCTCAGCTTCGCCAACGCCAATACGCCGGAAGAATGGGAGCGAGTCAGGACGAACTGGGCCGCCGAGCACGCGCAGTAGCCGGGCGCTGGCACGGTATGTGCGACGGTATTTCGTGCCCTTTTTCGCCGGATCACGGCTCCTGCCGCTGGCATCGGCTGCCGCCAATCCGGTATACTTACCCTTGATTAACCGCGGCCCGGTATTGTCTGTAGTAACATTGCCCTGGAAGGTTTAGAAGTCTGGTGATATTCCAAAGGAAGAAGCTGTTGGCCCCCGCCGCGGGGCTGGTTCTGGCGCTCAGCGTGGTCCTTGCTGGCTGCAACCCAACCGAGCAGGCCGTCCTCCCGGCCGCAATCTCGACGATCACCCCCGCGGCGATCGCCCAGATCGACGCTGCCACTGCCGAGCCGGTGCAGCCCACGGTCGAGCCTGTTCCGCCGAGCTCCACGCCCGAGCCTCCGCCTCCTCCCACAGAAACGCCTGTACCACCGACGCCCGAGCCGCCCACCGAGACGCCGGTCCCCCTCCCGACCGACACGCCCGTGCCGCCGCCTCCGCCTCCCACCGACACTCCCGCTCCGCCCCCCGTGGCCGAGGTCGAGCCGACTGTCGCGGCGCAGCCTCCCGCGCAGGTACCTGATGGCATGTACAGCCGAGAGGTCAACGGCGTATGGTACGACGCGTATATCCCCGCCGCTTCAAAGGAAGGGCAGTGGTACCACTATACGTGTGAGTTCGACGCGGCATGGGCCGTCCTGAAGACCTATGGCGTAGACACCACCCTGCAGGACCAGATAGACGTGGTGGGCATAGACGAGCGGATCGAGCCGAGCTATCAGGAGACCGCCGACGGCGTGGTCATCTATGGCGGCGACATCTTTAACTACTACTCGGGCCACGTCGACAAGAACTTCCTGAGCCGTGCGACCGGCCAGGCGTTCGCAAAACTCTTCCAGCACTACGGCTTCCCGGTCACGCCGGTGCGCGACCGCGAATCGCTAGAGGCGGCGCTCAACCGGGGCGAGCTTGTGTGGATCAAGACCACCGTCGACTTCAAGCCCGGCAGGCCCGCTACCTGGATCACCCCGGAAGGCGGCACCGTTCAGACCGTGCTCGGCAACGACCACGCGGTCGTGGTCATGGGCTACAACGAGGAAGGCGCGCTGATCCGCGACGTGCTCGGCCCGACCAGCACCAACTGGAACCGGGAGTACGAGTACCTGGTCCCGTGGGAGAGGTTCATGGATTCCTGGGGACAGCAGGAGTACGACGGCCTGGCGGTAGCCGGACCCAAGTAACGAGTCCTGATGCGTGATGCGTGAGCCTATCCATACCGGGTAGTGCGCAGTATGCCGGGGTGCTCGCGAGAGTTCGCGCAGCACGCAGCACGCTGCACGCAGCACGCAGCACGTTTCACGCATGATATAATATCCACCTATGTCGCACGTTGAGACTGTGCGCACGCCCTCATGGCGCGCGCGACTGCCCATTATCTTGACGGTCGTGTTCCTCACGGCCGCGGCCGTTATTATCGCCTCGCGCTTCCTCGGCGTTTGGCCCGCCGGCGCTTTCGGCAGCAACGACGTCTCGGTACAGTACGTCACCGAGGGCGGCGGCGATGCGCGCGGCGTGGTCAATTCGCCGCTCAAGGTGCAGGTGCGAATCCCCTGGTCCACCGGCTCGACGGACACCACCCTGTCGGCCGTGACGCTTGAGCTACTCGACGAGGCGGGCAACTCCGCGCGCTTCGGCCCGTCCGCCCCGGCAGAGCCGCTCCCCTTGAAGCCCACCTACGATATCACCGTGTGGGAGTGGCGCGGCTCGGTGCCCAGCGAGCCGGGCAAGTACACCGCCCGCATCGGCATCACCGCCCTGTACAACGCCGAGCGCAACGGCAATTACGATATGACCGCCAAACCGCTTGAGGCTCTGCCCGAGACCGGCCCCGCTCTGACCAGCGGCTTCGCCTTCTCGCAGGACTCGAACCTGTGGCTGCTGTCTACCGACCTGAAGCGCCAGCGCCGCCTGACCTACTTCCCCGAGTACTTCGAGTACGCCGACAAGCCGGCCTGGTCGCCCGACGGCACCACCATCGCCTTCACCTACTCTCCCCCCACCGAGCAGGGCAGTCTCCCATCGACCGACATCTGGCAGGCCCGCCCAGACAGCCAGGACCCGCGCCCCTTCATCACCCACATCGAGGGCGAGTCGCTGTTCGACCCCTCGTTCTCTCCCGACGGGCGCTACGTCTACTTCACCGTGGACGAGTCGGCCTCCACCGGCTCCGGCCTCGACCTCGGCGCGCCCATAGGCACCGTCGTGCGCATAGACCGGTACGACACCTCGACCGGCGAGCGAACGCAGTGGATGGAAAAGTCGCAGATGCCCTCGGCCGAAGGCGCGGGCGACGTTGTGGCCTACCTCGAATACGTGGACGTACCGCCGGACGCCGCCGGGCGGGTCGCCCCGCCGCACCGGCTCATGGTCGCCGGGAGCGACGGTTCGTCACCCCGCGTTCTGCTGGACGAGAACGTGTTCCAGGCGATGTACATCCCTCGCGTCTCGCCCAACGGCAAGTGGATCGCCTTCTCCGCGGTGAACCAGCCGCCCCCCGGCTCTCAGCCTCAGGGTGCGACGTTTGACCCGCTGGAGTGGCTCGGCCTCAAGCCGCGCACCGCCTCGGCCCACGGCCTGCCCTGGGACGTGTACGTCGTACCCACCGCGGGCGGCGAGCCTGTACGCCTGTCCAAGCTGGACGAAGACCAGCCCTTCCCGACCTGGCTTGACGACTCGACCATCGCGTTCATGGGCGTCAACGGCCTCTACAAGGTGACCATCGGAGCGGACGGCGCGCCTACCGACGGCCCGGTCAAGGTGCACGAAGGCGCTCCCCACGGCGGGCTGACCTGGCACGCTCCGTGAGCGCCGCGGCCGTTCGCATCGCAAGGGCGGGGCTTGCGGCGCTCATCCTCCTCGCCGCGTGGCTCGCCGTGCCGCTCGACGCATCGGCGCACGCCAAGCTGGTCAGCACCAGCCCCCAGGCCGGCACCCTGCTCGACGTCTCGCCCGACGCCATCCGCATCGTGTGGAGCGAGGCGGTCAGTATCGACTTCAGCAGCATCGTTGTGTACGACCGCACGCGCAAGGAGATGCCCACCGGCCCACTCGCGCAGGCGGGCCAGGACGTCGCGCTCGAAGTCGCGCTGCCCGAACCGCTGCCCTCCGGCACCTACACCGTCATCTGGAAGGTGGTGTCCAGCGTGGACGGCCACCCGAGCGCGGGCAGCTTCGCCTTCCGCGTGAAGGGCACAGGCCCCGCCACGCCCGAAGAGTCGGCCCCCATCACCCCCGACGAGACGGTCGGCTCGGCCGCGCAGACGGTGGAGAACCCCGGCCCGCTGCGCTGGGCGGTGCGCGCTTTGCTGCTTGGGGGAGCGGCCCTGCTCGTGGGCGGCGCGCTCTTCATGGTCATGGTGTTCGGCCCTACCGCTTCGGAGAACGCGGCAACCGGACCCGCGCTCGACGCCCAGACGCGACGGCGCTTCGGCATCGTGGGCACGGCGGCTGCGGCGCTGGTTCTGCTCGCCCTCTTCCTCGACCTGCTCGGGCAACTCGGCTCGATCAGCGACCGCCCGGTGTGGGACAGCCTTACGGGCGGCGCCGGGTGGACCCTCGTCACCACCACGCGCTACGGCTTCGCCTGGCTGCTCAAGGTGGCAGCGGGGCTGGCGCTCCTCGGCATCATGCTCTTCCTGTGGCGGCGAAAAGGCTCGGGCGCGCGAGAGGGACTCTCGTCGTGGGACCTCGCCATCAGCGCAGGCTCGCTCCTGCTGCTAGGCCAGTCGCTCAGCAGCCACGCCGCGGCGGTTACGGGCGACGCGGCGCAGGTGCTCGGCCTCCCGGTGCCCGTGATTGCCGACTGGGTACACCTGACCACCGCGTCGGCCTGGGTGGGGGGCCTCGCGTTCATGGCGCTAGTGCTGTTTCCGTCGCTTCGCTCGGTGGGTATCACGGGCGATGCCCGCCGCGAGTTCCTCTCCCGTTCGGTGCCGCGCTTCTCGCGCCTCGCCGTGGTCAGCGTGGTCGCTCTCGCCCTCACCGGCACGTACAACCTGCTCCTGCACTCCACCGACCTCGGCGTCGTGCTCTCCTCGAGCTACGGACAGGTGCTGCTCATCAAAATCGCGGCGTTCGTGCTGCTGGTCGGCCTGGGCGCGGTCAACCTGCTGCGCCTGACCCCGCTGCTCCAGCGCAAGCCCAACCCCGCCCCCGACAACCCGGGCCATGCCGCCTCAAACCCCGGCCCGGGCGAGAGTCTGCGCCGAAACGTGCGGCTCGAAGTGGCGCTGGCAATCGTGGCCATCGTATGCGCGGGCGGCCTCACGCTGATCCCGCCGCCCTCCGCCCCGGCGGTCGCGGGGGCCGGACCACTTCCGGGAGCGACCCCCACGGCGGGCACGGTGGTCGAAGCGCCAACTCCCATCCCGACGCCCGGCCCGGCAAGCGCGTCGGTGAGCGTCGCCGGGTACGATCTGAGCCTCAACGTGCGCCCGTCGTTAGAAGGCGACGAGTTCACCCTGGACGTAACCCGGCAGGCCGAATCATCGCCCCCGCTGACCGACGTCACCCGCGTGCTGCTGCGCGTCACCCCGCAGGACATAGACGCGGGCACCACGTCGTACACCGCCGAGCCGTCGGGCGACCTCACCCCGGCGGGCGGGTCGTGGGGCGTCACCCAGCCGGTGCTCACCCTCGACGGCATCTACCTCGTCACGGCAATCGTGCAGCGCACGCAGGCCGACGACCTCAAGGCCGCTTTCCGCCTGGAGCTTGCCGAGAGCGCTCTGCGCGCCACGCCCGGCGACTACGTCGAGGTGCGACTGGCGACCGAGCCAAGCCCGCCCATCAGCGGCACGGCCACCCTGCTTCTCACCCTGCGCGACGGGGCGGGGCAGCCTGTCGAAGGCGCTCGCGTTACCGTCAGCCCGCTCATGCCCGCCCACGCCAACGTCGAGCCGTCGGGCCTGGCCGAGCCGGTGGCCGGGTCGCCGGGGCAGTACACCTTCCCGGTGCATTTTGTAATGGGCGGCCCGTGGCTTATCATATTCACCGTGGAGCGCGATGGCCTGCCCCCGCTCAAGACCGACGCGAGCGTGGACGTCATCGGCCCCCAACCGTCGCCCGCGGCAAGGTCCTCGCCCACGCCCGGCCCGTGAGCCGGGGCAAGCACACTGAACACAGATAGGAAGCACGCGCAATGAAATCCCGCATCACAGGCACCGCCATACTTCTGGTCCTCGCGCTCATACTCTCCGCTTGCGGCGCGCCGTCCGAGCCGTCCGCCTCGCAGTCGGTGGCCTCGCCCGAGGGCCGCATCCTCACCGCCAACCAGGCCGCCAACACCGTCACCGTGGTCGACGTTGCCACCGACCGCACCTTCGGCAGCGTGGCGACCGGGCAGCAGCCTCACCACGTCGCCGCCACGCCCGACGGCAAGGAGTTCTGGGTCACGCTGTACGGCGAGAACCGCCTGCAGGTGTTCGACGCCGCCACGCTCAAGGAGATCGCCTCGGTAGACGTTGGCGCGGCCAACGACGACCTCATGTTCGATCCCGAGGGCAAGCGCCTGTACGTGTCGCTGGGCAACGACAACGCCGTCGCCGTGGTCGACGTGGCCGCCCGCAAGCTGCTGCAGACCGTGCCGGTGGGCAAGACGCCCCACGGCCTGCGAGTCACGCCCGACGGCTCGAAGCTGCTGGTGACCAACACCGCCGAAAACACCATGTCGGTGCTCGCCCTGCAGCCCGAGGTCAAGGTCGAGGCGACCATCACGACCGGGGCCAACCCGTTCGAAGTGATTGTGAGCGATGCGGGCGATACCGCCTACGTGAGCAACTTCCTGGGCGATTCGGTCGCCGTGGTCGACCTCGCGACAAACAAGGTCACAGGCTACATCCGCAGCGGCAAGCAGCCCGCCATGATCGCCCTGCACAACAACGCGGGCGCCGCACAGCTGTGGGTAGCCAGCACCGGCTCGGGCGAGGTCTGGGTGATAGACCCCACCGCCCGCAAGCTCATCACGCGCCTGGCCACCGGCAAGGGCGCGCACGGCACCGCCATCACACCCTCGGGCAAGCTGTACGTGACCAACTCGAACGACAACAGCCTCTCAGTAATCGACCTCGCGGCGCAAAAGGTGCTGCAGACCATCCCCGTGGGCAACAACCCCAACGGCATCGCCTTCCTGCCGCCCGCGCAGTAACCCCGCCGAGCACGACCAATGGCCCACAGCGCAGCGCACAACAAGGGTCGAACGAGCAGCCGAGCGGCATATCGCCCGGCCCGCTTCGCGCTCGCGCTGCTCGTCGGCATCGCGCTCACAAGCATCTGCCAGGGCCACGACACCGGCGAGCACAGGCTGGCGCCCCATCTCGCCCTGCTTCCCGAAGACGCCGGCCACGAAGCAGGCGAAGTCCAGTTACAGCCCCACGCCGAGACTGCCCCCGGCGCCATGTACACCGTCGCCGGGCCAGGCTCTACCGGCGCGCACGACGTCGTATCGCTGGGCGCGGCGCTGCCTCTGCTCGCGCTGCTCGGCCTGCCCGCGCGCCGCCGGTGGCCCCGGCCCGCCGGCATGCGCCCTCACGCAAACGCGCCGATGCAACCGGAGCCTCCTCCTCCCAGGCAACCCTGACACCTGAAACCCCGTAGCGTAGACTACCACGGCAACCAGACAGCAATAGGAGTGAGGTATATCACAATGTTCAATGCCAGAATCGCCGCGTCCGCCGGACGCAGCCTGTTGTTCGCGGGCATCGCCCTCGCGCTCATGCTGGGCATGCTCGCGGCACCCCGGCCCGCTTCGGCCCACGCCGACGTGCAAAGCTCAAGCCCCGCGGCGGGCGCTACCGTGGACGAGGGCATCACCTCCATCAGCATCACCTTCGACGAGGAAGTCAGCGTCGACTCCTCCACGGCGCAAGTGGACGGCCCAGCAGGCGCGGTCTCCGGCACCTCGGCCTCGGTCGACCGCGCCAACCGCGCCCTCATGACCATCACCACGCCGCCCCTCTCGGCCGGCGCGTATACCGTGCGCTGGACCGCCGTCACCGAGGACGACAACGCCACCGCCAACGGCACCTTCAGCTTCACGGTTGCCGTCGCTGCCGCCCCCACGACAGGCACCGGCTCCGAGGCCCCGGCAACCGGCGGCGGCTCCACCGCACCGCTGCCCGCCTCCGGTGCGGGAGGCTTCGGCACAGTGGCGGCTCTGCTCGGCGGGGCCGCGCTTGCCCTTGCCCTGTTGGGGCTGGGCTTCCGGGCCGCACGCCGCGCTCGCGCCTGATCCCCAGCCAACCGGACAACAAGCGGGCGGCAGGTCCATTTACGATCTGCCGCCCAACCTTTTCCCTAAATTAATCCTCTGTTCACCTGAATACACCGTCAGATCAACTGGGTGGGGGTAAATTGGGACCGACGGAAATCAGCCCGGGCGCTCCCGCATTCCCGCATCCGCGCATGCCCGACAACGTTGTCGAGGTGCAACTATGCCAAGCCAAATCATGGTCCCGCTTGACGGCTCTCCGCTGGCCGAGGAAGCCCTGCCCCATGCCATACGCATGGCCCGAGATACCGGCTGCGGCATCACTCTACTTCGGGCGGTGCCCCCGCGACTCGTGGTGGGTGGCGCGCCCTTCGGCTTCCAGCCGCGTGAAGAGCACGTGGCCTACTGGGACTCGGCCCACCTCGCCGCCCGGGACTACCTGTGCGAGGTAGCGAGCCGCCTGCGTGAGACCGAGGGCATCGAGGTGACCAAGCGCGTGGTCGACGGCGACCCGGCGACCGGCATCGTCGTGTATGCCGAAGCCCGCCCCGAAGTCACCATGATCGTCATGTCCACGCACGGGCGCGGCGGCATCAGCCGGTGGGTGCTCGGCAGCGTGGCCGAGCGCGTCGTGCGCCACGCTCCGGTGCCTCTGTTCTTGATCCGCGCTCACCGCCCCGACGAGCCGGAGCCGGCCCTGGGCCCCTACCGGACCCTGCTCGTGCCTCACGACGGCTCCCCCTCCGCCGACCAGGCGCTCATAGAGGTCAGGCGGCTCGCCGCGAGCAATCTGGTGCGC
The DNA here is from genome assembly GCA_035710025.1 of Chloroflexia bacterium. Taxonomy (GTDB): domain Bacteria; phylum Chloroflexota; class Chloroflexia; order QHBQ01; family JADMIH01; genus JADMIH01. Next base: position 4,230 of record DASTEB010000276.1, on the reverse strand, counting down.
GTGGTTATCGTCACGGCCATCCCCGAGAGCGAGGACAAGGCCTACTTCGCCGACGCCGTGCAGCCCGACAGCCTCGTTCATGAGCGCCAGGCCGAGATCAACAGGGTCACTGCGTACGTTATGAGGACGGCCGATGCCCTCAGGGCCGAGGGCATCAGGGTAGACACCCGCATCGAGATGGGCAAGCCCGCCGAGGTAATCCTGCGCGGGGCGCACGAAGAGCGCGCCGACACCATCGTGATGGCCACCCACGGCCGGGGCGGTGTACAGCGCCTTTGGCTCGGCAGCGTCGCCATGAAGGTCGTGCAGACGGCGGGCCTGCCGGTGCTGCTGGTGCGCGCCCACCGCTCGACCCACGAGCCGGAGAAGCCCCGGCGCGAAGAGTCGCTCACATTGGCAGGCACGGCGGCAGGCACGGCCACCCGCTAGGACGCCACTCCTGGCGGGGCGCTCGCCCTGTCCACCCACGCCTGCGCGGCGTCCCCGCGGTACCTCTCCTCCGCCGGGTCGCCGCGTTCGGCATCCCGCGACTACTCCGGTTCCGGCCCCTCGACGTTCACCACGACCACGCCGTTGCATGCCCGCGCCACAACGAACACGGCGTCCTCCTCGCTCAGCGTCTCCTCCATGTGTACCATCATGGGCGGCACCGAGATAAAGTCGCCCGGCCCGACCTCGGCGCTCTCCTTACCGCCTCTGCCCCAGCGGAAGCGGGCGCGCCCCTGCATCAGGTAGATGCCCGTCTCGCAGTCGCCGTGGTGGTGCCACGCGCTCACCATGCCCCCCGGCGACGTCACCAGCCCCATCCACAGGCCCTGGTTCCCCGTGGTTTCGGGCGCTATGCCTGCTACTCGCGTCATGCCGCGCGTCTGCGGTGTGGCGTTGCTGCGCTCGTTGGCACGAACTACACGAACCCCGTCACCCTCTGCCATCGCGGTTCACTCCTTACTCAAGGCTGATACTCAGATGTGTTGCCCGCCAACGCCGCGCAAGCGCATGGTTCGTGCGGGCCGGAGGCTAAGGGGGAGAGAAAGAACGGCGCGTGCTTCCCGGTGTTTGTGCCCGCGCGAAGGCGTGGCGGTACGCCGATTTTAGCCGATTCCGGCCCCGGGGTGAACCCCTATTGCGCGCCGAAGCGCGACATTACCCTTGCATGTTCGTTACGATGGTGTACAATAGGCGATGGTGGCGCGTCTCGGCCGCGGCCGCAACTCGGTTACAGCCTGGACAGTGCCATGCGCTCGCGGCAACCCTTATTGCCGGCGGGCGGACGTCGTTGGTGCTCGGCACGCAGCCCACCGCCCACGTTCCCGTTACGACTTGCCCCATTGGTCGGCCGCACCCTCGACTCTGCGCCCTGCCCGCGACGCAAGCGCCCGCGCCAATGGTGTGACGCGAGCGCTCACCAAGGGAGGTCACGCCTGATGAAGGCCCTGCGCCTGCTCGCCCTCGCCATACTCATTACGCTCCTCACGGGTTGCGCCGACTCGCTCATTCAGGCTACCCCGGCCATGCCGACCCCCACGCCCACCGAGATGGCCGTAGCCCCCAAAGAGTCCGTCGCCCTCTACCAGGTCGAGCCTACCGGGTCGCCGACGGCTCAGGCGTTTCTCCTCACAGGCGAGCCGCCCACCCCGGAGTCGACCGCGCCCGCGCCCGCCCCTACCCTCCTTCCGAGCACGCCGCTCCCAACACCTACCGACTCCGTGGGCCAGCTTGTCATCCCATCGCCCACCGTCTCTTCCGCCGAGGCGCCCACCGCCACGCTCGCCGCCCAGCTACAGAGCACCGTCCTCGCCGAAGTTCCGCCGACGCTCACCCCCGACGTGACCGGCATGTCACCCTTCTCGGGCATAGACGGCGTGCGCACCATCCGCCTGCGCGGCCTCGCCAGGGGCGACTACTGGGCTGCCTACAGCACCGGGAGCCGCGACACCGGCACCGGCGACCAGCGCCCCCAGCGTCACTTCGTGGCGCTCTTCGAGCACTCCGGCGGAAGTTGGCGTGAAGTCGGGCGCGTGAGGCTTGACAACCCCGACTTCCTCAGCGAGGGGGGCGTCAGCCAGGTGAACATCGACCCGGCCCGAATATGGCTGGCGGTGGAGAGCGGGGCGGGCGCGCACGGCGGCTGCTACGACGTCCTCAGCTTCGACGGGTCGAGCCTCAAGAGCGAGGTTTCGCACTGCGCCTCCAGCCCGGGCGCCGGTCGCCTGGAGGACGTGAACCGCGACGGCCAGAACGACATCGTGCTGAACAACAGCGACAACTACGTGCTTTGCTACGCGTGCGGCGTACGCCTGATGCGCATGCGCGTGCTGCGCTGGAACGGCGAGCGCCTGGTCGAGACCGAGGTACAGCATCTGCCGGTGTCGGCCCCCGGCGAGTTACGCACCCTGAACGACCGGGCCGTCGACCTGTACCGCCACGAGCTGCTCAAGGACGCGGACGCGGCAATCGAGGAGGCGGTCAAGCACAGCCCGTCAAACCAGACGGTGCTGTGGAACCGCGCCCTCATCCGGCTATCCACCGAGGCGCGGGCCGCGCACGCCACGGAGAGCGGCTACCCGCTGCTCGCCCACATCTTCTGCGGCGATTACGACGCGGCGCTCAAGTCCGTGCGTGCGTATACGGTGCCGGAGATCTTCGCGGAAGACTCGCCGCTGCTGGTGGGCACCCCCGCCGAGGACTGGCGGCCTGAGCTTGCGCAGTGGATCACCTCGACCACCACCCTGGCGATCGAGGCGCGCCCCGACCTTGCGGGGGCCTACTTCCTGCGCGGCTGGGCAACCCACATCTCCGAGCCGGCCAACCCCAACGCCCTGCGCGACATCGACAAGGCCGCCTCCATCGTCCCGACCGACACCCTCTTCACGGAGGCCGCGGCCTACCTCCGCCAGGCCTCCGGCCGCCGCGAGCCGGCTCCTTAACCGGCCGCCGCACAACCACAAGCCCCTGCCTCATCAGACAGGGGCATGACTGTGCCGCGCTGCTATTACCCCGCGCGCTCTATCACATGGCCCGCCTCGGGCGAAATCAGCAGCACCGGCTCGGCGGCCGCTTCCGCTTCCGCGCCCTCGGGCAGCGGCTCCTCGTCGGGCACCTTGTCCTTCAGGGTGAGGCTCGGCAGAAGCACCCACGACGCCACGCCCATCGCCAGGCACAGCGCGCCCGCCAGCGCGAATACCATCGGGATGCCCATCGTTGCGGCCGCCACGCCCGCCCCGCCGACCGAGATGATAGATGCCGTGTCGCCGAGCGTGCTGAACCCGCCGCCCACCCGGCCAAGCTGCCGGTTCGGCACCACGATTTGCATCAAAGTCATGATGCCGGTATTGATCGGCGCCACGAACACACCCATGAGCACCGTGTCGGCGAACAGCCACCAGTAGTCGGGCATGAACCCGAACGCAACCAGCGTCGCGCCCACGCCCGCCAGCGATACGACCAGGAACCACTTGGGCGCCGCGTTCGAGAATACGTTCCCCGCAACCATGCTCGCCGCGATCATGCCGGCCCCGAACCCGATGTCCAGCACGCTAAACCGCCAGGCAAGCTCGGTCTCCACGTAGCCGAAGTGATCCTTCATCCACACGACCCACAGCACGTTGATCGCGCCAATGCCGAGCATGACGAAGGCGAAGATCACCGCGAGTGTCGCCATGGTGCGGCTGAGGAACAGCGCCTTCAGCCCGACCAGCAGCTCTTCCCACACCTGCCGCACAGCCCCCGCGCCGCGTGCCGCCGCCGCGGCCACCGCGTGCACCGCATCCTTAGCGGGCGTCCGCACGAGCCAGATGGTCCAGGCCGACAGCAGGTACGAAATCGAGTCAACCAGGAACGCCACCCACTCGTTGCCCGCCCCCGCAAGGGCCAGCGTGCTGCCCGCCAGCGCGGGGCCGATCAGCATGGCCAGCATCTGTGAGGTCTGCGACAGAGAGTTTGCCGAGATCAGGTGCTCTGGGGGCACCAGCGACGGAATCAGCGCCCCCTTGGCCGGGTTGAACAGCGTACCCACCGCGGACATGGCGAACCCGAGCGCGTACATCGCCCACAGGTTGCCCGAGAGCACCGCCGGGATCATCAACAGCGTGATGCCCGACCGCAGGAAGTCGGACACGAGCATCGTGCGCCGCCTGTCCCACCTGTCCACGAACACGCCCGCCAGCATCCCGAACAGCAGGCGCGGCAGCGTGAACGACAGCATCATCCCCGACACGGCATAGGTCGTCG
>DASTEB010000275.1:0-4651 GCA_035710025.1 Chloroflexia bacterium | reverse complement strand
ACCTGGAAGGTAACGAGATGATGGTACATCTCGAGGTCGCTGCCGCAGATGCCCACGGCGCGCACCTTGAGCAGCACCTGGTCGGGCGTGATGTGCGGCTCGGGCATGTCCCGAAGCTCCACCGCTCCGGGCACGTTGTCGTACTTAACCAAAGCTTGCATGATGTGTCACTCTTTCGATTTCAGGAAGATTGCTGCGTCTATTTGATTGTAGAGCCGGCACCCCGGCGGGGCGCTAACCCTTAGTCGCGCCCGCCGTCAGACCGGAGATTACGTACCGCTGCACGAACAGCGTGATCACGAGCACGGGGATCGTGATGACCACCGCCGCGGCCATCAGGCCGCCCCAGTCGATCGAGGCGTACGAGATGAAGCCGAAGATGGCGACCGGCAGCGTCCTCGTATTCTGCCCGGCCAGGATGTACGAGAACATGAAGTTGTTCCACGAGAAGATGAACGACAGGATCGAGCCTGTGATGATGCCGGGCGTGGACAGGGGCAGGGCGATGCGGAAGAAGGCGCCGATGGGTGTCAGCCCGTCCACCATGCCCGCTTCCTCAAGGTCGACCGGCAGCCCCTCGAAGAACGAGATCATCACCCAGGTAACGAAGGGCAGGCCCACGAGCATGTGGCTCAGGATGAGCACCTCGTAGGTGCCTACCATCTTCAGTTGGCTGAAGAGGATGTACCAGGGGATCAGGAACGTGATGCCGGGCACGATTCGGGCGGCGAGCAGCACCAGCCCGAAGCCGTTCAACTTGAAGCGAGCGATGGCGTAAGCCGCGGGCAGACCCAGGATGAGCGAGAACAGCGTGGAGATCAGGGCCACCACAAAGCTGTTGATCATGAAGCGGAAGAACGAATACTGGTTGAACACGTTCTCGTAGTTCACCGTCGTCGGGTTGAACGAGAAGATGTTCCTGGTATTCATGATGTCGGTCTGCGTCTTGAAAGAGGCCAGGATCATCCACAGGAACGGGAAGATGAAGATGAGCGTGACCAGGACGATAGCGATATAGCGCAGCATCGGCACGACACGCGCGGCGAACGGCGCGCGCTCCGCCCGCGGCATGGCCGCGACCTCGGGTTTCGCCTTCTCGGCGGCGATGGTCCGTTCGCGTACCGTCTCGCTCATCGCGCCACCCCCCACTTGTTACGTACGCCCGCCAGCATGATGCTCACCCCGAGCACTATCGCAAAGAATACCACGAGCAGTGACGAGGCTTTGCCCATCTGGAAGTAGGAGAAGCCCTGCACGTAGGAGTAGATGTTGAGCGTCTCTGTGGAGAAGCCGGGGCCGCCCTGGGTCATGGTGTAGATGATGTCGAAAGTCTTGAGGGCGTCGATCGACCTGAGCAGCATAGCGACGATGAGGGTGGGCGCGAGCAGGGGCAGCAGCACGTGCCAGAAACGCTGCAGAGGTGTAGCCCCGTCAACGATTGCTGCCTCGATCGGCTCTTCGGGCAGCGAGGCGAGGCCGGCCAGCGCAATCAGCGCCACCATCGGCGTCCATTCCCAGATGTCAACCAGCATGAGGGAGGGCAGGGCCTGAGCCTGCGAGGCAAGCCACGGCTGCGGCGCGAGGCCCACCATGCGCAGCAAGGCATTGACCACGCCTATCGTCGGCTCCAGCATGAGCAGCCAGGCCATGCCCATGGCTACGGGAGTAGCCACCATGGGCAGCAGGATCAACGACTTCACCAGGTTGTTGCCCCTGAACGGCTTGTGCAGAAGCAGCGCGATCAGCACGCCCAGCACCATCTCGACGGCGACAGCGCCGATGGTAAAGGCGAACGTGCGCACAAGGGCATCGGTGAAGCGCGGGTCGGCCGTGAACAGGTCGGTGTAGTTCTTTATCCCTACCCAGACCGGCGGCTGGACGGCCGACATGCTCCAGTTGAAGAAGCTGAGGCGCACGGTGTAGATGATCGGGAAGACCATCATCACCAGCACGAAGGCCACCGCGGGCAGGATGAACAGCCACTTCATCTGGCGGTTGGCCCAGTTGGAGATCGCTGCCACCTGTCACCTCCAGGGTTCAGAGATTAAGGGTTACTGAGTACGGGCCGCGGGTGCAGCCCGTACTCGTTGGCCGGCAGCCGGTCCTGTGAGTGGGCCCGGCTGCCGGTATTGGGTCTTACGTTACGGTTGCGCCGTCGCGTCGGTCTCGAGGAACGCGTTGAACTCCGTGTCAGCCTGCTTTGCGGCGGCGGCCACGTCCTGGCCCTCGATAGCGGCAACGATAGGTCCGCCCACGATGTCGCGGGCCTGGCCCACGCGCACCACCAGCGGGCGGTCGTGGTCGGTGCCTACCGCGGCCGACTTGATGATCACTTCGGCCAGGTCAGGCGGGAAGCCTTCGATACCCTCGGGCGAGTCCCACACCGAGGAACGGGCGCCGGGCAGGCCGCCCTTCTGCAGACGCATCACTACGTCCTTGCTGGTGGCCCACTTGACGAACTCCCACGCGGCGTCCTTGTTCTGCGAGCCTTCGGCAACGCCGAGCGCCCACGAAGTGACGTTATAGGGAGCGGACCCCGCGGGGCCTGCCGGGAACATGGCGTAGCCCACCTTGTCCGCTACCACCGACTTGCTCGGGTCGAGCAGGTTGGGGTAGAGGCTGTCGGCGTCGGTATACATGGCGGCCTGGCCCTGGCTGAAGATGCCGAGCGCCTGCGGCCAGCTCATGTTGAGCACGCCGGGAGCGCCGTAGTTGCGCAGGATGTCGCCGTAGAACTGGTAGGCCTGGATCGCCTCGGGTGTGCCGATGCCGGACTTGCCGTCCACGATCCAGTCGGCGCCGAAGGCATAGAGGAAGCCGGAGAACTGCGTGACCGCCGGGGCGCGCTGCCCGCGAGCGACGAAGCCGTACATGGGCGGGTTGGCGTTGGGGTCGTGCAGAGCCTCGGCGGCGGCCATCAGCTCGTCAAGCGTTTCTGGGACCTCGATGTTCTTCTCTTCGAAGAGGTCCTTGCGGTAGTACAGGATCTCGCGCTCGGTAACGATCGGCACGCCGTAGGCCTTGCCGTCGAACGTCACGGTACCGCGAGCAGGCTCCTGGAAGTCTTCCCAGTCCCAGTCGCCGGCAGCGCCGGTGTAACTGGTCAGGTCGGCCAGCCAGCCGTTGTTGCCGAACAGCTTGCCTTCCTGCAGCGGGCGGAACATCATCATGTCGATGTCGCCGGCGCCCGAGGTAAAGCGGACGGTAAGCTGGTTGGAAAGCTGGTCCTCGCCGTAGCTGGTGAGGTTGATCTTGATGCCGCTCGCCGATTCGAACTCGGGGATGAGCGGCTGGATGGCGTCGTTCCAGGCGTGGTTAGCGCCGACCATGTTGAGAGTGGTGCCGCTGTACTGGTCGCTGATCTCCGCGGCGCCGCCTGCGCCTGTGGTCGGTTCGGCCGCGGCGGCCGTGGTAGGTGTAGCTTCGGCAGCAGCGGGCGGGGTGGTCGCGGTGGCTTCGGCGGCGGGCGGGGCGGCTGTGGTGGCCGTTGCCTCGCCCGCGGCGCCGGTGCCGGTGGTGGGCGTGGCCTGCCCACCGCACGCGGCAAGCAGTCCCCCGAGCATGGTGATCAGCACCAGGCTCGTAAGGAACCTCATTATATTGCCAGGTTTATTCATTGCGGTACTCCTTTGCCTCCTTTGAGCGTTGAGTAAGACGTGCGCTGAGGGAACGAGCGGTCGCCTCGTCGTTGAGCACATCAGGCTGCACCGTCTGCAGGCGGCAAGTTGTATGCCATAGTGTGAAGACCCAACGACATCACCCGGGCTCGGGCCCGATAAGCGCACCCTATCAGTGTAGCAGCAGCAGGTCAAAGGTGGGTGAAAAATGGGTGGCAGTGCGGTGAATAAGGAGGCGTGAGGATGGGGCGGGCGCGCTCAAGGGCCGCCGCGCGGACTGACTCTGGAATTAGGGGAGTGGGGGTTACAGGGCCGGGCGGGGTGGTTGGGGTTCCGAAGGCGCCCTGCTCGCGATGAGTGGCGGCGCGCCGGCGGGCTGCCTATCTCTGCCCGAGCACGGTGCCGTTGGTCTTGGAAGGCCGGGGCTGTTGAAGTTGCAGCAAGCCGCCCGCCAGCGCGAACAAGACCTGTATGCCGAACACCAGCAGGGACAGCGCCAGTGCGCTCGCCGAGTCCACGCCTTGCGAGCCGAGGATATAGACGTAGGCTCCCTCGCGCACACCGACGCCCGCGATGGATATGGGGAGCGACTGGAGCAGCGAGGCTGCCGCCACGACCCACAGCAGGTCGATGAACCCCAGGGGGATGCCGAGGGCCAGGCAGAGCACATAGTTGGTGGCCACTACTCCCAGTTGGAAGAGGATGGCGAGGAGCATGCTGACCAGGAGCGTTCTCCATCCCTGAGAGTTGCCCGCCAGAGTTTGCATCTGCAGGCTGAGGCGGTGCAGGATGCCGCCCTCGCGCAGGGGAAGGCGGCCGAGCGCGCCCAGCCCGCTTCCGGTAACGAGAGCCACGGTAACAAGCGCAAGCACCACCGCGATGCCCACCAGCCAGGGGCGCAAGTCTGCGTTATCTGCTGCGAGCGGCGGGGAGAGAACCAGCCCTACGATGCCGAGGGCCACCAGTGCGAGCAGGCTGGTGGTGCGGTCCGCGATCACGGAGACGGCTGCGCGCCGCCCGTCAATGCCCAGTTG
>DASTEB010000274.1:0-2641 GCA_035710025.1 Chloroflexia bacterium | reverse complement strand
CCGAGTACCTGCGGGGCGTCCTTGCCGGTCTGTCTACAGCCGGAGCGAGCCAATCATGAAGCTGTCCATCCTTACAGACGAAGTCAGTGCCGACCCCGAGACGGCGATCGAGCTTGCGAAGATGTGGGGCGTCGAAGCGATCGAGCTGCGCGGCATCGGCGAGGCGCGCTACCCCAACGTGTCCGACTTCTGGCGCGCCCGCGTGCCCGAGCTTGTGCGCGAGTCTGGCCTGCCGGTGGCGGCGCTCTCGCCCGGCCTGTTCAAGATCCCCTACCCTCAGCCGCCCGCACCCGAAACTCGCATCCTGCGGTGGGAAGATGCCATGGTGTTTGGCCGCTACACAGGCGCCGAGCAGTTGGTCCGGTTCCATCTTGAAGAACTGCTTCCAGATACCATCGCCGCGGCGAAGCAGTTGGGCGCGGGTGTGATCGTGTGCTTCAGCTTCGACCGCGGCCCCGAGGTGCCCCACGGCGCGCCCGTGCCCGACGCCGTTATAGACGTGCTGCGCGAAGCCGCCCGCAAGGTAGGCGAAGCGGGGATGATGCTGGCGGTGGAGGCCGAGCACATCTGCTGGGGAGATACCGGCGTGCGCACGGCCGAGCTTGTGCGCCGCGTGGGCCACCCCGCGCTCGGGGTCAACTGGGACCCGGCCAACGCCTACCGCGCAGGGGAAGACCACCCCTACCCCGAGGGCTACGAGGCCGTGCGCGACCTTGTGCGACACGTCCACTACAAAGACGCCGCCACCGACCCGCGAAGCGGCGTGCGCGGCTTCGTATTCGACGGCGTGGTCGACTGGGCCGGGCAGGTCGCCGCCCTCAAGCGCGACGGCTATTCGGGGTATGTCTCGGTCGAGACCCACGTGCGCCCCAAGGTTGAGAGCGCCCGGCGCTCGGTAGAGCGGCTTCGCGCCCTCATCGAAAGCGAGGAGGTTGTACCTTGAGCGACAGCATCGGCGGCATCATCTGCCCTCTCGCCACCCCGCTCGACGATAACGAGCAGCTTGACGTTCCCATGCTGCACACCCTGCTCGACCGCATCATGCCCGACCTGGACGGCATCTTCCCCCTCGGCTCGTCGGGCGAGTTCGCCGTGCTGACCGAGCGTACCGCCGACCACCTGCTTGACGAGGTCGTTTCCTACGTGGGCGGCCGGATGCCGGTCTATGTCGGCATCGGCGCGACGGGCACGGCACTCGCGCTGGAGAGCCTCAAGCGCCTCGCCCGCCCGGGCGTGGACTACGTGGTGGCCTGCACCTCCTATTACTACCCACTCACCGACCAGGAAGCAGTCGCGGCCCACTTCCTCGCGCTGGCCGACGCCTCACCCGTGCCGCTGGTGCTGTACAACATTCCGCAGAACACCGCCACCCACATCGCGCCCGCCACGGCCGCCCGCCTGGCCGAGCACCCCAACATCGTGGGCATGAAAGACAGCTGGGGGGACATGTTCCTGCACCAGGAGTTCCTCGCCCTGCGCACCGGCAACTTCGGCGTGATGCAGGGGCGCGAGCAGCTGGCCGCCGCTTCGCTCTGGCTCGGGGGCGACGGCATCATCTCGGCCCTCGCCAACTTCGCCCCGGCCCTGCTCCAGCAGGTCGCGGCAGCCGTGCGCGAAGGCGACCGCGAACGTGCGCTTGAGGTGCAGCGCAGCATCACCGAGCTTGCGCGGGTGTTCGACCAGGGCTACTGGCTCAGCGCGCTCAAGGCTGTGCTGGCCGAGCTTGGCATCGGCACAGGCCGCCTCGCCGCCCCGCTGCCCGGGTGCTCGCCCGCCCAGCGCGAGCGGATCAGGCAGATCCTGCAGCAGGCGCCAGTGTTGGAAGGAGCACAGTCATGGCGAGAGAAGTGATCATAGACGACGCCTCGGTCGCCCCTCCTCCTCCCCCGCGAGGCGCGCGCTGGAAGTACCGAGACCGGCTCTCCGTCGTCGGTCTGCCCATACTGGCGTTCGTGGGTCTGCTCGTGCTGTGGGAGCTTGCGGTGATAGTGTTCGGCGTGCGCGAGTACATCCTGCCCAAGCCGTCCGACTTCCTCGTGCGGGTGTGGGAGGAGCGCGCCCTGCTTTGGGAGCACTCGCTGGTGACGAGCAACGAGGTAATACTGGGGTTCATCGCGGCCACCGTGATCAGCATCCCGCTGGCCCTGATCATCGTCTCGGTGGCGCTGCTCGAGCGAGCGTTCTACCCGCTGATCGTCTTCTTCCAGATCATCCCGAAGATCGCCATCGCTCCCCTATTCATTGTGTGGTTCGGCTTCGGCCCGTTCCCCAAGATCCTGCTCACCTTCCTGCTTTGCTTCTTCCCGATCCTGGTAGCCAGCATGAGCGGTTTCCGGGCGCTCGACCCGCGCATCCTCTACCTGACGCGATCCATGGGCGCTACCTGGTGGCAGACCTTCCGCTACGTGCGCACCCCTGCCGCCCTGCCCTTTATCTTCTCCGGCCTCAAGGTGTCGATTGTGCTGGCCGTGACCGCGGCGATCGTGGCCGAGTTCGTTGGGGCCAACTCGGGCCTCGGCTACCTGCTGCTGCGTGGCTCCAGCTACTTCGACACGAACCTGATATTCGCTACGCTGGTCGTCCTCAGCGTGCTCGGCATGTTATTCAACTACGTCGTCCAGATCGCCGAGCGATTAATTAT
>DASTEB010000273.1:0-9796 GCA_035710025.1 Chloroflexia bacterium | reverse complement strand
CTGTCCCAGAACAGCAGAGGGATCACCGTGAGGATCTTGATGCCGGTGTCGCGGGAGAACTGCCTCCACAGGTCCAGGTTGTCCTCGTTGATCTCGTTGGGGTAGTGGGCCTCCATGCCCTTCAGGCCGTAGTCTGCCAGGGAAGCGGCGATATCGAGCCGCCGGGGGATGTCTATCGTGTCGGCGTAGCGGTCGTGGAAGCGGCTGAGGGGCGGGGAGAAGAACCACACCCCGGCCGAGAACTTCAGGTCAAGCTGGAACGAGTTGAGATGGGCCACCAGCTCGTCGGGCGAGCGCCGCCTTGCCTGCGGCCGCAGATCGGGCAAGCTCATTGCGTCCTCCTGTTATGTGTCGGGGCGGGGCGACCTTGTCGCGCGCACCTCTCGGGTTCATGTCGACCCGCACAACCCGTGCCCCAGTACTCGGCGGGAGCTGTCCTATCCGGGATTGCTAACTGTTCGCGCCCTCTCGACGTCGTGGTCGGCGAAGAACTCGCGCCACGGCCCGGTGCCGGGCAGGAACGCCTGCATGAGGGCGCGCTCGGCCTGGACGGTGTGCATGAGATCGTGCGCTGCCCACTCGTGCAGCATCTCGCGCAGGCTCACCGGGCCAAGGTCGCTGTGGCGCACGCGCAGGTCGAGATCCTCGTCGCGCACGGTGGCGAGCAGGCCAAGCGAACCCGCGCGCAGGCGAGCGAACTCCTCGGCAAGCTGGGCGAGCGGCATATCCTCTCGCTGGGCCTCCTCCTGGTCGGGGTCGTAGGCGGGGAAGTCGCGTCCCTCCAGGAACAGGCGCACACGATAGGGGAACACGTAAAGCTCGGTGGAGTACAGATGATAAAGGCAGTCCGAGGCGGGCCACTCGCCTATGGCGGGCGGGCGGCGCAGCAGGTCGTCGGGCAGGGTGCTTGCGAGGGTAAGCCAGCGGCTGGGCGTGGTCTTGAGGACCGAAGTGACATATCCCATTAGATCATTGTTCATTGTGCCATCCTCCTGGTATGAGTAAGGGTGCATGTAACCGTAGCCGGGCGTTGCCCGGCAAATACGCGTGCGTCCGGCCCGGGTGCTTACCGCCGGACGCTGTTCGCCTGCGGTGGGTGCGCCGCGGCTGCAGCCTGCCCGGTGCTCAACATCTTGAGGAACTCCGCCGCCACGCGCCCGGCGAACGCTTCGTCGTCCACGTGGGCCTCTACCGTAGTGACTTTGATGCCCTTGCGCAGGTCGAGCATGAGGGCGCGCAGGAACGCGAAGTCGGCCCCGGGATCCCAGAACGGCCCGCCCGGCGCGTTGGGCAGCGAAAGCCCTCGCGTCGGCACGAGAACCGCCAACGGCCCGGCGGCTTTGTTCAGCTTCTGCGCCATCACCCGTCCGACTTGCTCCATCTCCTCGTGGGTCAGCCTTATGTACGTGGTCTCGGGATCCTGCTGGAACGTAGGACGCATCCTGAGTCGAGTGGGCACCTCGTCGCGGGGGCCGTGTACGGTGAAGTCTATGCAGCCCGGCACGACCACCTGCGGCAGGCCCAGCGCGCTTACTCGCTCCAGCCGCCGCTCGCCCCCCTGGTGGAACCCGCCGAAAAGCTGGCCCGAAAGCTCGCCCGTAGTATAGTCTATCACACCTGCGAACATGCCCATCTCGGCCAGGTCCTCCATGGCCGGGCCGCCAGCGCCGTTCGCGTGGAACACCACCCCTTCTACTCCGCGGGATTGTAGCTGCTCCTTGATGCGGGCGACGGCGTTGCCCGTGCTGTCCAGCATGGTGATGCCGGCATAACGCTTGCCGCCGGTGTTGATTTTGCCGCCCTTGCCCACGATGGTGGGCCGCCTCTGTATCATACCGACCATGGCCGCCGCGACGTTGTCGTAGATGCTGCGGCTGACCGGGTTCATCCCGGTGAGGTCGACCACCGAATGGACCACCATGATGTCGCGGGTGCCGGTGAGGTTGCCGAAGTGCCGCCTGCCCGCCGCGACCGGCGTAACCACGATCTTGGGGACGCCGATGGGCAGCGCCATCATGGCCGCGGCCCCCTGCTCCGCCCCGTCGGCCCCGCCCAGGCACACCACTCCCTGCACGCGCCCCCTGGCGAAAAGCTCCAGCGCGTAGCGGCGTATGCCCTTCTTCATCTCGTCCAGCGCGGCGGCACGCGACCCGGTGTTGCGCAGCCACTCAGTGTTGGAGCCCGCGGCCCGCGCCACCTGCTCGCGAGGGATGTCGGGTGTGATGCCGACCGGCTCGCCCAGGATGCCCGAGTCGAGCACCAGGGTCTTCATGCCCATCTCGGCCAGGCGGTCGCGCACGTAGGCGACCTCGCGGCCTCTAGTGTCCAGGGTCCCAATCAGTAGTACAGTGTTGCTCATGGCAGGCGTGGTCCGTCGAGGGATTGGGAATGCGGGTGTCCCTTTGGAAAGCGTAACGGGTTAAGGCCGTCACGGCAAGAGTACTTGCGTACTATAGTGGTACGGTTCCCGCCGACATTATACAGCGCCCAGGTGAGAGAGGACGAAGCACAAAGACGCAAAGACGCAAAGATTGTGACGGAACCGCAGAGGCGCATAGGTCGCAGAGGTCGCAGAGATTTTCATTGTGGCACTGTGCTCAGGGTAGGCCGGCGCAGCCACGAAGAACACGAAGAGAACGAAGATCAAGAAGGATTTGTGTGGGGCTTCGCGCCAGGCTCTTCTGGGTCATGCCCCAGCAATTCTTCTCTGCGTTACCTGTGCGACCTATGCGCCTCTGCGGTTCACTAATTCGTTCCTTTGCGTCTTTGCGTCTTTGCGTTTCGTCTTGACCCACCTCGGCCGGATGACTAACTCGACGGAGGGATACCAACGGGGGTGGAAAAGTGCTATTATTGGGGCATTCCCGTCCAGCATGGAGGCGGCGGCCATGGACGAAACCGGCCCCTACAGGCGAACCATCCTCCGCGCAACCGGCGTGACAAAGCACTACGGCGACCTCGTCGCGCTCGGCGGGGTGGACTTCGAGGTGCCGCGCCACGGCATCGTCAGCCTGATCGGTCCTAACGGCGCGGGCAAGACGGTGTTCTTCAACATCCTCACCGGGCTCACTAAGCCGGACTCTGGCACCATCTGGTTCAACGGCGAGAGCACCGCCCGAATGTCGCCCGACCGCGTGACAGCGCTCGGCATGGCCCGTACCTTCCAGAATATCCGCCTGTTCGAGAAGATGACCGTGCTCGAAAACGTCATGGTGGGCAGGCACTGCCGCATGAAGCGCGGCATCTGGGGCGCGGTGATGCGCTCGCCAGACATGATGGACGAGGAGAGTCAGGCCTACGAGCTTAGCCTCGACCTGCTCCACTTCGTTGGCCTAGATGGCGTGATGAACAGGTACGCCGGAAGCTTACCTTACGGCCTGGGGCGGCGGCTCGAGATAGCGCGGGCGCTGGCCACATCGCCCCAATTGCTCCTGCTGGACGAGCCGACCGCGGGCATGAACCCGCAGGAGACGGCAGCCCTGCAGGACCTGATCTCGCGGGTGCGCGCGGAGCTTGGCATCACGGTGCTGTTGATCGAGCACGACATGAAGGTGGTCATGCGCATCTCCGACCGCGTATCCGTGCTGGACTACGGGCGCATGATCGCCGAAGGCTCGCCCGAAGACATCCGCAACGACGCCCGCGTGATCGAGGCGTACCTGGGGCGCGGAGCGGCTGCACGCCGCGACCAATCGGGCACGCCCGGGACTGCCCCTGGCGTCGACCCGCAGGCCGCCGGGCAGATGCACCCCCGCCCCGTTGTGAGCTAGGCCTGCTTACGCGCACGGGTAGCGCTACCCGTGCGCACGCCACTCGTGTTCGAGGATGCCGTAGACCAGCGAATTGGCCCAGCCGTGCTCCAGACGCGTGGTCTCACGCAGCTCGCCCTCGCGCTTCATTCCCAGCTTTTCCAGCACGCGCCACGCGCCAGTGTTCGGGGCCATGGTGGTTGCCGAGATGCGGTGCAGCCCGAGGGTGTCGAACCCAAAGTTGAGCATGGCGCGGGTGGCCTCGGTGGCGTAGCCGCGGTTCCAGTAGTCGGGTGCAACCTCGCAGCCCATTTCGCCCTCGGTGGCCTCGACGCTCTCTCGGCGCACGCCCACGTTGCCGATCAGCCTGCCGTCCTCGCGCAGAGTCATGGCAAGCTGGTACTTCGTGCGCGGGTGCTGGGCTTGCGCCGCGATGAAGCCCTGGAGTAGCTGCCTGGCCTGCTCGGTGACGCGGTCGCGGCGGTCGCGCGCATAGTACTGCAGGTAGCGGGGGTCGGTCTGGTAGGCAAGCATCGCCTCGAAGTCGCCGGCCACGAAGTCCCGCAGGATGAGGTGGTCCGTGACGATTACCAGGGGTGCGGCGCCGGGGGGTCGTGTGGTGGTTGGCATGTGTTTATCCTTAGGGCTTGCGGCCGAAAGCGAAATAGGTGAGTGCGTCGACCCACAGGCCCTTCTCGGTGAAAAGGGGAGCGACGTCCTGCAGGTGCTCGGCCTTGAGACGGGCCAGCGTTTCGGAGAGGTGCCATTATATCGGATGGCCGGTCGAAGCGAGCGCGCGAGGCCCCGGGCGGATCAATATCCGCCGGGGCGCTGCTGTCTGCTCTATCGGGATTGTAAATGTAGCGATGTGTGGTCGTGTACTAATGAAGCGTGTGCTCGCTCTCCTCGTGGTCGGTGTCGGTGACGAACAGGTCCAGGCCCTCGGTAGGGTCGAGCACGTAGCCATTGCCGCGGGTCTGCCAGTGCGGGCGGTCAAAGGGGTCGACCGCTTCCTCGCCCAGCAGGATGGAAATCTTCACGAGCAGCCCGTCCTCGGTGAAGAATCCGTAGACCGGGTAGGCCCCGTCGCCGTCAGCGGGCGCTGCCACGACCGCACTCTCGTCGAACATTCGACCATACCAGGGCTCGTTGCAGGTCAGCTTCATCGCCTCGTCGTAGCTGTTCAGCGGTTCGTTGACCTCCTCGCGGAACTCACCCGCTGTCCAGTGTCTCAAATAACACGGGTCCACCAGCATCAGGCGGCCGCTCTCTATTTGAACGTCGCCTATGTGTCTGCGCCGCAGTGACATCTCCGTCCCTCCATATAGTCGCCTCGGCATATTGTCGCTGGGGCCGAGGCCTATTCTGCCACGAGACAATGCCGGCTCCCCATAGACCGGTCATAGCCCACATGGGTTAATCACATTCTGCATTATGGAACGCGACAGTGGCTGTCACAAAAACTGTCACAGCCTCGTTGTGTTCATACTATGAAAACGCGTAGGCAGCCGCTTCGGGTGAGCGGCCGCGGCATTTGGGGTGGGAAGGGGTCTCGTCAGCCGGTGTACGGCACGGGCTGCACGCGGGCCATGACCTCGGCAGTGAGCGCGCGGACCTCGGCCTCTGCTTCGCCCGCCGCGGCCTCGACGGGCACGATTCGCATCTCGGTGGAGGAGCGGCGCTTGAACTCGACCCCGCCCCTGCCCAGCGAGCGTTCGCCGATGGTGATGCGCAGCGGCACGCCGATCAGGTCGGCGTCGGCGAACTTCACGCCGGGTGACTCCTCGCGGTCGTCGTACAGCACTTCGATGCCCTGCGCCTGCAGCAGGCCGTACAGCAGCTCGGCCGACTCGGCGGCCTGGGTGCTCGGCCCGGCGAGCGACACGAGATGCACCTGGAAGGGCGCGACGGTGATGGGCAGTACAAGCCCGCGCTCGTCGTTGTGCTCCTCGGCCACGCAGGCCAGCAGGCGGCCGACCCCGATGCCGTACGAGCCCATGACGACGGGGCGCTGCTTGCCGTCGCGGTCGAGGTACAGCGCGCCGAGCGACTCGCTGAAATGGGTGCCCAGCTTGAAGATGTTGCCTACCTCGACAGCGTCCGCCAGGCGCACTGGGGCGCCGCACCGGGGGCAAGGATCGCCCTCGCTGGCCGACACGATGTCGGCCACGATGTCGGCGTTGTAGTCGCGGCCGTAGTTGGTGTTGAGATAGTGATACTCCACCTCGTTCGCGCCGCCCACCAGGTTGGGCGTGCGGGCGACCAGGTCGTCTATCACCACGAGCGCGCCCCGCACGCCGATGGGCGAGCCGTAGCCCGGCCGCGCGCCGACTGCCAGTATCTCTTCTTCGCGGGCCGGGCGAAGGTCGCTCGCGCCGACGGCCCCGGCCAGCTTGGTCTCGTTCATCTCCATGTCGCCGCGTACGATGGCGAGCACGAAGCGCTCGACCAGGCCCTGCCCCTCGGGTATAGACGCGACCATGAACACCGCCTTGGCCGTGTGGGACTGCGGCACGCTCAGGAAATTGGCGAGCGCCTCTATGGTGGTGATGCCGGGCGTATGTACCTTCTCCAGGGGCAGGGGCGGGCTGCCCTCACCCTCTACGGCCTTTCGGAAGGCGGCGACCTGGCGGTTGGCCGAGTAGCCGCACGAGTCGCACAGCACGAGCGTGTCCTCGCCGATGGGGGTGAGGTACATGAACTCGTGCGCCAGGCTGCCGCCCATGATGCCCACGTCGGCGCCCACTGAGATAGTCGGCAGGGCACAGCGGTTGAAGATGTTGGCGAATGCCTGGTGGTGGGCGCGGTACTGGCGGTCCAGCCCCTCCTCGTCGGTGTCCAGGCTGTAGGTGTCGAGCATGGTAAACTCGCGGGCGCGGATGAGGCCTGCACGGGGGCGGGGGTCGTCGCGCCACTTGGTCTGGATGTGGTAGGGCAGGGCGGGAAGCTGGCGGTAGGAGCGCACTTCCCGGCGGGCCAGGTCGGCGATCACCTCTTCGTGGGTCATGGCGAGCACCATGTCGCGCCCGGCCTTCTCGACGAAGCGGCCCATCTCCGAACCGATCTTGTACCAGCGGCCCGAGTCCTTCCACAGGTCGGCGGGGTGGACCACGGGCATGGTCATTTCCTGCCCGCCGATTGCGTTGATCTCCTCGCGCATGATGTTCTCGATCTTTGTCATCGAGCGGTGGGCGAGGGGCAGGTAGCTGAAGATGCCCGCGGCAAGCTGCCGGATGTAGCCCGCGCGCAGCAACAGCCGGTGCGAGGTTACCTCGGCCTCGGCGGGCGCCTCCCTCAGCGTCTGGCTGAACAACCTGCTCATTCTCATGCCGCGTTCCCCCTGGTGTGTAATGCTTGCCATTATAGGGCGCAGCGGCCGAATCGTGAAGGATCCACGATGTTGAACACACAGGCGCAAAGGCCGCAGGGTATGGAACGATTGAACCGCAGAGACGCAGAGAGCGCAGAGGCAACGCAGAGATTTAGTTGGGGCGCTGTGCTAAGGGCAGGTGGATTAGCCACGATCGACACCAGGGGCCTGAAGATCTCGATGTATCCAGTGGGGCACCGGGCAAACCTCATGGCCCTGCCTCATTCGAAGAATCTCTGCGTGTACTCTGCGCTCTCTGCGTCTCTGCGGTTCAATCCTTATCCCGTATCTGCTGGCCTGAGTTTTGCTGTGAATCGGGGGTGCCGGCCGTGATACATGGTACGCAGCTTCGCCGTCGCCTTCCGATCATTCACCCACACATACAGTAGCGAGGTATTTAGATGTACGAACACATACTTGTAGCGCTGGACGGGTCGGCCAATGCCGAGCGCGTGCTGCCCCACGTTCAGGAGCTGGCGGCCAAGCTCGGCTCGCGCATCACGCTGCTTCGCGCTACCACGCCCGCCATCGACCTGATCCCGCCGGGGGCCGCCGGGATGCCGGTAGGCGACCTGCCGGCCTACGGGCGGGTGCCGCCCGAGCTTGCCGCCGACCAGATCGAGATGGTGGTGGACGCCGAAACGAAGGAAGCGGCGGTCTACCTGGCGGGAGTGGCCCAGAGGTTGAGCGACTCGGGCTTGCAGGTCCAGGTGGACTACCCCAACGACCGCGCCTCCGACGCGATCCTGAGGCGGGCGGACGAGCTTGGCGCCGGCCTGATCGCAATGACCACCCACGGCCGCAGTGGACTGGCCCGCGCATTGCTAGGTAGCGTGGCTGACGAAGTAGTGCGCCGGTCGAAGTGTCCCGTGCTTCTGGTGCGGGTAACGGACGACGAGGCGGAAGCAGACGAGGAGAGAGGGGCGGTTTCGGATCGCCCGAACAGTGTGGGAGGTGAAGCAAATGGCTAAGAACGCAAAGAAACAAGCACCGGGACAGCAGACCTGCCCGGGGTGCGGCATGCCCCAGGAGGAGTGGCGCGGCAACAACGGTCAGGGTTTCCAGGTGGGCAACAAGACCTACTGCTGCCAGGGCTGCGCTACCGGTACAGGCTGCACTTGCCGCTAAGAGTGCGCCGTAATACGACAACCGCCACCCGACATGAAAGGAGTACCTGATGATTGGAACCCTCTTTTGGATTGCGGTAGGGGCCGCAGGGATGTACTTTCTTGACCCCGAGCGAGGCGCGAGGCGCCGCAACATGGCACGCGACCGGATGATGTCCACCGCGCGCGACGTGCAGCGCGAGGCCGAGCAGCGCGCCAAGTACGCCGCCTCGACCGCCGAGGGCGTGGCCCAGAAGGTCCAGCACGAGATCAGCACGGCGCAAACCAAAGCCGCCACCGTGCTCGACGATTACACCCTGGCCGAGAAGGTCGAGAGCGAGCTTTTCCGCGACCCCAACATCGACAAGGGCAAGATCAACATCAATGCCGAGAACGGCGTGGTCGTTCTTCGCGGCGAGGTGCAGCACCCCGAGGAGATCAACTCCATCGTGGAGCGGGTTCGCCGCATAGAGGGCGTGCAGAGCGTTGAGAACAAGCTCCACCTGCCCAACACGCCCTCGCCCGGAGGAAGCCCCTACTCGTATACGGGCTAGGAAGTAAGGGTCTGCCGCCTCTCCCTCGACGAGAGGGCGGGGGCAGGCCCACGATACGCCGTTCAGGCTGCCGCGCACGCTCGGTGGCCTTGACGGCGTGATGGCAAATCTACATGAAAGGAGTGTGCTAAAGATGTCTG
Organism: Chloroflexia bacterium; assembly: GCA_035710025.1. Lineage (GTDB taxonomy): Bacteria > Chloroflexota > Chloroflexia > QHBQ01 > JADMIH01 > JADMIH01. Next base: position 877 of record DASTEB010000273.1, on the reverse strand, counting down.
ACCGAATCAATCAGCAGCGAGCCTCGGGTGAGTACCGGGGCAACGAGCAGCGCCGAGAAGGCGAGATTGTCCGGCGCGAGCCAGAGTCGACGCGCGAGATGGCGCCGTACGGCGGGTACTCCTCGCCCTGGGAGCTGATGGAGCGCTTCAGCGAAGACGTTGACCGCATGTTCTCTTCGATGGGCCTTGGTCCGCTCGGCTTCGGCAGGCGCATGGGTAGGCGCGGGCCCCGCATGCGCGGCATGATGGAGATGCAGCCGGGCGGCCGGGGCATGGCCATGTGGACCCCGAACGTGGACGTGATCACGCGAGGTGACGACCTGGTGGTCGAGGCCGAGCTGCCCGGCATCAACCCGGACGACGTAGAGGTTGAGTGCGAGGCCAACCGGCTCATCATCAAGGGCGAGTCGCGCGACGAAAGGAGCGACGAGGACAAGGAGCGCGGCTACAGGTACAGCGAGCGCAGGTACGGCTCGTTCTACCGCGCCATCCCGCTGCCCGAGGGAGTGAACACGGACAACGCCCAGGCCAACTTCAAGAACGGCGTGCTCGAGGTGACCTTCCCCGGCGCGGCGCGGCAGATCACGCCCGAGCGCCGCAGGATCCCCATCCAGGGCACGAGCCGCCCGGCCGAGCAGCAGCAGATCGGCCAGGGCACCTCTACCGGCACGACCACCGGCACCCAGGCAGGCTACGGAATGCAGGGCCAGCCCGGCACGCAGGGCGCCCAGGGTACGACCGGCACCTACGGCCAGTCCACGCCGCCGACCGAGGGACGCGAGGCCGGTAGCTAACCGGCCACCGGGGCTGCGGCTGCGGCCGCGCATATACACGCCAGAGGGAAGGCCGTCCGCCTCCGCGGCCCTCCCTCTTTTTT
>DASTEB010000272.1:0-2521 GCA_035710025.1 Chloroflexia bacterium | reverse complement strand
GTTCGGCCCACGCCGCGTCGTGGTACTTGTCGCTCAGGGCGTAAGCCTCTTCCTTTGTCTCGGCTGCCGCGGTTACAAACGACACCTGCACCCTGGTTCCCGGCGCGACCCGAACTACCTGGCGCAGGCTGAAGATAGGATCCAGCACGGCGCCTTCGGTGTTCCCCAGGCGCTGCCCGTTCATCATGGCGCGCGGCGCGGCGGGCGTGCCGCCCCGCCCAAGAAAGGCCATCCGGTCGGTCTCGTACTCCTCGGGGAAGGGCAAGACCAGCGCGCCCGTGGTGTCGTCGTGCCGTGAAACGGCAACCACATGCACCAGCCAGTTGCGCCGGTCCCCCGCCGACCTTGGCCTCCGGCTTGCCAGCAGCGCGCCGTGCGCGGGGTAGTATTCGGTTTCAACGAACAGCTTGCTGAAGGCGGGGTGGGCCTCGTCGGCGGACTGCTCGGCCAGCGCTATCTCCGCGTAGCTGGTCAGCTCTATCTCTCGGGCCCTGCTCCCGCGGTTGGTGAGGGTCACGCGCCTGACCTCGGCATCGTCCTCGGGACTTACCACTACCTCCATCTGAGTTTCAATGTCGCCGTCGCGCCTGAAGTATTCGGCCTTGTCCGGCGCGAAGTGAGCGTGGTAACCCGGCGGCTCCCCACCGAACGGAGCCGCGGCAGCCGACCATACCGCGCCGCTCTGCGTATCGCGCAGGTATATGAAGGTGCCCCATGCGTCGCGCACCCAGTCGTCGCGCCAGCGAGTGACCGCGATGGTGCCGCCGGGGCTGCCCCACCTGCTGAAGCCCGCGCCTGAATTGGTCATCACCACCGTGTAGCGCCCGTTGGAGATAAGCTGCGCCCTGGGCACGTCGGTGTTGGGGGTCTTGTAGCTGCGCACTACCGGGGGCACCTCCTCGCGAACCGCGCGCTCCGGCGCGATGGGGTGCGGTTGGATGGCCGGGGCCTGGCGCGGGATTCGCTCCTGAAGCAGCAACAGGGTCGCCCGCACTTCCGGTTCCGCCTCGAAACGCCTGTGCATCAGGTCGCCGTTCAGGAAGTTGTTTGTCGCGACCAGCCCCATCCCGAGGTGGTGCACCATGTACGTCGTGACGACGGCCGCCTTCTGCCCCGAGGTGAGCCGCGAGCGCGTGAAATCGATCGCATCATAGAAGCCGTAGCGCCCTTCCATGCCAAGTGACGAGAGGCGGCGCAGGTTGGCGAGTGAATGGCGAGGGTCGATACCGAGCGCCAGCTGCGTGGCGTAGGGGGCCACCACGAGATCCTCGGATAGCCCGCGCTTGAGGCCAAGCTCAAGCAGGCCGAAGGCCCGGTACCTGAAATTCTGCTCGCTGTCCAGCGCGTTGTAGGCCGACTCGGATATCCCCCACGGCACGCTTCTCGATAGGCCGTAACGCTTCTGGTATCGCACCGCGGCGGTACACGCCTGGTCCAGCAGGCTCCCGGCGTAAGTGCGCATCACGAGGTTCGGCATGAGGTACTCGAACATCGTGCCGGTCCACGAAATGAGGGTCTGGTCGCGCCCCCGCCCGGTAACGGGCCGCCCCATGCGGAACCAGTGGGCCTGCGGTACGTCGCCGCGCGCGATAGCCAGGTAGCTCGCAAGGCGCGCTTCCGAAGCGAGCAGGTCGTAATATGAGTTGTCGCGCCGAAGCTCGGCCACGTTGTAGCCGATTGCGAAAAGCTTGCGCTCCTCGTCAAACAGGAAGCCGAAATTCATGCCCCGCACAATGTCGTCGGCGCAGGTCACAACCTTGTTGAGCCGGTTCGACAGAGCGTCGATTTCCGCCCACGACGCGGATACGTTCTGGCTCAACCGCTCGAGCCATCGCAGGGCAGCTGCCCCCTCGTCGCCCAGGCCGGCAGCGTTGACGCGCGCCCGCAGGCGGCGGATATCCGGCAGGCAGCCCTCGCACCATTGAAGCGTATCCTTCAAAGAAGGTACAGGCCCGGGCAGTTTCTTCAGGCGAGCCCAGTGCGCGGCTATGTCGGGGTGCGCGCCGCCCGAGAGCAACGGCGGGGGAGACTCGAGCATGCCCGCCCACGGCACAAGGTTGTTCGTCGTGGCGTCCAGCGCCCGCGCTGCGCGCGCCAGCCCGTCGGCCCAGTAGGCCAGGTCCCCAGCCGAGGAGCGCCGTTGCCCGGCCGGAGACGGCAGCTTTTCCCAGCCCCTGGCACCGACCATGCGACGTGCCTCGGTTGCCAGCCCGCCGGTGATTTGCACAAGCGAGCCTGCGAGTTTGCACCACTCCGGTATCGTCCGAGGCGTGGACACTATCCTGGACTCTATTGTCTCCACCATCTGCAGCATGGCGTCCAGCGTCATGCTCTGGGCATCGTGCAACGGCCCCTTGCGGTCGGCGCCGAGGGCCTCCAGCTCCAGCCTGATGAGGCCGGCAAGGTCGCGCAGGTTCTCCACCAACTGAGGGGAGAAGAGAGGGACGTCATGCAGCTCTGAGCAGCCCCACTTCACGGCCAGCAGGTGTCCGGCGAGGTTGCCGCTGTCTACGGTCGAGAT
>DASTEB010000271.1:0-4286 GCA_035710025.1 Chloroflexia bacterium | reverse complement strand
GGTTGCGCCCGACGGTACCTGGGCCGCCTTCGACCTGTGCTGGATCGACCCCGAGGACAACGAGCGCAACAACCGCCTGGAGGGGTGGATCGACGTGCTCGGCACGCGCCGCGGCTACCGCAAAATCGGCCTGGGCCGCGCCATGCTGCTCGCGGGCTTGCACCGCCTGAAGCAGGACGGAATGGAGATGGCCAAGCTGGGCGTGGACGCCGAGAACCCCACCGGCGCCCTCAAGCTGTACGAGTCGGCCGGCTTCTACGTCAAGCACACTACCGTCGTCTACCGAAAAGACCTTTGATCGAAACGCAAAGACGCAAAGGTCGCAAAGGTTGGTAGGGTTTTAGCCACGAAGAACACGAAGGGCGCGAAGATCACGAAGTAAAATAGCGGGGAAGGGCACTCGTGTTAGCACAGGTGCCCTTCCTCGTCAAATTCTCCGGGTAATCTCTGCGCCTCGGCGTTTCAACCAATAGAACCTTTGAGTCTTTGCGCCTTTGCGTTTAGACCGTAAGCTCCTTGCGGTAGGAGGTATTGCGGCGCACGACCTCGAAGCCCATGTTCTTGTACAGTTCCAGCGCGCCGCTCGGGTTCTCGGCGTCCACGCTCAGGGCCGACTCCTCGAAGCCCATCTCCTTCTGCATGTGCAGGCTCTCGGCGATGAGTGCGCGGGCCAGGCCGCGCCTGCGCCACGGGCGTCGGGTGCTGATATACTCGGTGTAGGCGCGCTTGCGGTTGTGGCGGGCGTTGAACTCCCTGTTCACGAAGTTGCGCACTATGCCCGCCACCTGGTCGCCTTCCCAGCCCACTTTCCACAGCTCGGGCTCGAAAGGCGTCTGCTCGAGCCAGCGCTCGTAGTCGCCTTCCTGCGTCTCCTCCATGCCCCAGTGGTCGCGGAACGCCTCGACCTCGGCCTCCCATACCGCGCGGTAGTGCTCGGGCTGCACCGGGCGTATCTCCAGCCCCTCGGGCATGGGAGCGTCGGGGATGTTGTCCAGGTTGGGCCGCACCATCTCGAAGCCGTAGCGCACGCCCTCGTAACCCTCGCGCTCGATGAGTTCGGTTAGACCCGGCTGCGAATCGTACGCCCACGTCTCCATCAGGCGCTTGAAGTCGCCCGGCTGCTCGGCCGCTATCTCGCGGATGCGGGCCTCGCTGTGGCGGAACAGTGCCGAGCCTATCCCCTTGGCCCTCCACTTGGGCGCGATGAAGCCGAAGTGGGCATAGATGTGCGTGCCGTCAAGCTCGGCCCACCACTCCACGCGCTTGTAGCCCACGATCTTGCCGTCCACCTCCACCACGACCATGTCTTTTTCGGGGTCGCTGTTGCGCAGGTTGGCGTAGGCCTTCTCCATCTCCTCCACGGTGCGCGTGTCGTCCAGCCCGTCGGCCAGGTGGGCCGCGTTGAACACCTCGACCATCTGCGGAAAGTCTTCCTTGCCCCTGAAGCGGCGGAAGCGCAGACCGGGTATGTCGGGCGCGCCGGGCACGACGATCTCTTCCCCTGTTCTGGTGTCTAATGCCATGTTGGGTCCCTTTCTGTCGCTTTGCTGTGTGCCAAGCCCCCGTGCTCGGCTTGGTTCCCTATACCCGCATGCCGTTGTGCCACTCGTCACTCGTCACTCGTCACTATTATGGTACCATTACAGGTACGCGGGTGATGGATGCTCCTCCGGGCGCGCGACAATTATAGTCGCGTCCATCCTCCACCGTAACCCCCATCCGAAGTATTTCGCCCCGTTCCGTGGCCCTAATCTCTCATTCCTGCCCGTTGTGCCCGGCCGTGGAACCTGCCCGCGGCAGCCGGTGTATTACACGTGAAATGAGCCTCTCCGGAGAGGACCGCATTTGGACAGCAGCAACCTGATAGACCGGGCGCGCGGCGGCGACGACGCGGCCTGGGAAATACTGGTACGCGAGCACCAGGAGCCGATCTTCCGTCTGGCCTACCTGCTGCTCGGCGATGCACAGGAAGCGGAGGATGTGGCGCAGGACGCATTCGTGCGTGCTTTCCGCGCCCTCCACACCTTCGACACCACGCGCCCTCTACGCCCGTGGCTGCTCCGCATCACCGCTAACCTGGCCCACAACCACCGCCGCTCGGTCGGGCGATACGTGGCGATGATCAAGCGCGCCATGATCGCCTCCCCCGAGCCTGTCACCACGCTGGGCGAGAGGAGCGCACAGCAGTGGGAAGCCCAAACCCTCTGGGAGGCCGTACGCCGCCTCAGCGCGCGCGAACAAGAGGTCGTCTACCTGCGCTACTTCCTCGACCTGTCCGAGGCCGAAATGGCCGCGGCCCTCGACGTGCCCCCCGGCACGATCAAGTCGCGCTTGCACAGGGCGCTGAACCGCCTGCGCATGGTAGTGGACGAGGAGTTCCCCGCGCTGCGGGAGGAGCGCTACATATGAGCGACCACCGCGCGGACTACGGCGGCAGCGAGAGCCAGACCGAAGATGCTATGGACCGCTATCTAACCAACAAAGCAAGCGCGCTGCGCTACCCCCCAACCCCCGACATCGCCTCCTCGGTGCGGCAGCGGTTGGTCAGCCACAGCGCATACGGTACCCGCGACATCCAGCACAGGCCGCGGGCCGCCTGGGCCGCCATGGCCCTCACCGTGATAGTGCTGCTTGGCGCGCTACTGGCCGTGCCCGCGGTGCGCGGCTTCGTGGGCGACGTGTACTCCGGGATCGTGCAGGCCGTCACGGGCGAGCAGGAACCGGCGCCCGTGCCCGCCGTCACCCCGCCCGTTGACCAGTCCCCTCCGTACGTCAGCCTGTCGTCCCTCAGGCTGTACGGCGAGACCGACCTCGGCACCGCGCAGACCAAGGTCACGTTCCCCATCAAGATACCGACCTACCCGGCCGACCTGGGCTATCCCAACCGCGTGTACTACCAGAAGCACAACGGCGACGTGGTCGTGCTCGTGTGGACCGACCCGAAGAACGCCGACCGCGCCCGCCTTGCCCTGCACCTGATGAAGTACGGCAACGTAGCCGAGATCAAGCACGAGGACGACTACGTCCTTGTGAACGGCATAAAGATGTACTGGGTGACAGCTCCGCAGTCCGTCGAAGTGCTCGGCTCGGGCGACAGGTACATGACGGCCGACCGCCACATCATCGAGGGCGACGCTCTCATGTGGGTGGGCACCGACGGCACCACCTACCGGCTGGAAACGGGCCTGTCTCGCGATGAGACGGTGCTCATCGCCCGGTCCATCTCGGACCTGCCAGTCGTGCCCACGCCCTACCCGACGTCCACGCCGGTGTCGCCCGCCTCGGGCTTCAAGCTGGGCGGCAAGACCGACCTGTACCGCCTGACCGACCGGGCCGGCTTCGAGGTGCGCATACCCACGGCCTACGACGAGCTTGTCACGCCCAGCTTGGTCTACCTGCAAGACCTGGGCGGGCCTGCCGTCGTGATGGCGTGGTACGTGCCCGGCCGCGACGACGACCTGCGCATGGTGCTCTACCAGCTGAGCAACGGCGCGTGGCAGGACGAGCAGGTCCGCTCGCTCGAGAAGGTGGTGAGCGAGACCATCGTGAACGGCAACCCGGCCCGCTGGGTCGAGGGGCCGACCGCGGTGTACGTCGACGCGGGGGCCGGCGGCGAAACGCTCGACAAGCGGACCTTCATCACGGATGGGCACACCCTCGTGTGGGAGGAGAACGGCATCACCTACCGCCTCGAAGCCGCGGTGACGCTGGAAGAGGCCGTGCGCATCGCCGAGTCGCTCACGCCGTAGCCTTACCCGCGAACGGAGCTTAGAGGGCGCGGCTACCCCTGACGGTAACGCTGCCGCGTATGCTTTAACGCCATGGCAAAGAGAATCCTACTCGTGGCGCTGGGCGTGTTTGCCCTGCTCGCCGGCGCCGCGCTTATCTACTATCTCCAACTAACCGCCCCGGTCGAGGTGTCGAGCACGCCCCCGTCCGCCGCGACCATCGCGGTGAGCGGCCGCTTGCCCGCCTCTCCCACGACCGCGCCCACTGCCGTCGCGGAGGCGCAACCCTCGCCCACCACAACTGAAGCGCAGGTCGAGAGCACCCCGACCGAACCGCCCGCACCTCCCGCGCCTGCCCGCACGCTCTACCGCATCGATGCTTCGCGCTCGCAGGCCAGTTATACGGTGGACGAGACCTTCTTCGATGCGCGCGGCCTGGTTACGGTGGTAGGCACGACTAACGCGGTCGCGGGCGAGATCCTGTTCGACCCGGCAAATCCGCCTGCCTCGCAAGTGGGCGAGATAGTGGTGGACTTGAGCCAGCTTCGCACCGACGAC
>DASTEB010000270.1:0-5041 GCA_035710025.1 Chloroflexia bacterium | reverse complement strand
CTCAGGATGCAGGTTCGAGGCTGGGAGATAGAGACGGAGCGGCCCTCCTTCGACCCTCAGGTAGCCACCTTCATGGACTTCCGCACGCCGCAGAGATCGAGCGCGCTCAGCGGAGGGATGAGCTTCCTCTACGTGCTTCCCTCCGATGCGCGGTACGCGCTCGTTGAGCACGTGGCCTGCATCCCTGCCGGCGGCGACCTGGCCGACAAGGAAGAGGAAGAGCAGGCGCTGAGGAACTACATTGAGCGCACGCTCGGCATCACAGGCTACAGGGTCGCCGCCGAGGAGGACGGGGTCAACCCCATGACCGATTACCCCTTCCCCAGGCGCAAAAGCCCCCACGTCATGGCGATAGGTATCGCGGGGGGTATGCTCAAGCCGAGTACCGGCTTCGCCTTCGCCCGGATACAGCGCGACTCGGCGGCGATTGTGGACTCGCTGCTGGAGCACGGCCACCCCTTCGACGTGCCTCGCACCGAGTGGCCCTACCGGCTGATCGAGCCGCTGATGCTGTGGGCCATGGCCCGGCACGGGCAACTGACAGGCTCGCTGCTTGGCACCCTCTTCAAGGTGGGGTCCACCCGCAGGATACTGAACTTCCTCGATGAAAAGGGGATGCCGATCTAGGATGGAGAGGCTCAATATGCGCTCAACACATTCACGGCTGACAGCGCTGGTAATCGGCGCAGGCCTTGGCGGGATCGCTACCGCGGGGCGGTTGGCCGCAAACGGCTATGATGTGACCGTCGTCGAGAAGAATGCCGCGCCGGGCGGCAGGTGCGGCCAACTCATAAGAGACGGGCACAGGTTTGACACCGGCGCCACGCTCTTTCTCATGCCCGAAGTCTTCCGCCGGACGTATGAGGCGCTGGGGGAGCGGCTGGAGGATCATCTCGACCTGCGGCGCATCGACCCTACCTACTCGGTCCACTTTACGGATGGCGCGGAGATCGCCCTCACGAGCGACCTGAGCAGCCTGCAAGAGCAACTGGAAGCGATCGAGCCGGGCAGCTTTGGTGGGCTGCTCCGGTTCCTTGAAGAGGGCCGCAAGCACCACAGGCTCGCGCTGGACAAATTCGTCGGCCGCAATTTCCTCCACGCGTGGGACTACTTCAACCCGCTCAACCTGAAATTGATATGGGATCTGAAACCCCTAGTCCGGCACTACACCAACACCCGGCATTACTTCAAAGACCCGCACCTAAGAGCAGCGTTCTCCTTCCAGAACATGTACCTGGGGCTAAGCCCGTTCGATGCGCCCGCGACCTACTCCCTCGTGCAGTACACCGAGCTTGCCGAGGGCGTTTGGTTCCCCATGGGCGGCCTGTACCGCGTCATAGAGAGCCTGGTGCGGATAGCCGAGAGGAAGGGCGTGCGCTTTCTCTACGAAGCGCCGGTTGAGCAGATCGAGATAGACGGCAACAGGGCAACGGCTGTGCGGCTCGAAGACGGCTCGCGCATCGCGGCCGACGTGATAGTGGCCAACGCCGACCTGCCCTACGTCTACTCTGACCTGCTGCCCGACGACCCAGAAGTGAGGCACTTGAAGAGGCTGAGGTACACCTGCTCGTCCATCATGTTCTACTGGGGTGTCGACCGCGTGTACCCGCAGTTTGGCGCCCACAACGTCTACCTTTCCCCCGACTACAAGGGCAGCTTCGAGACTATCTTCCGCGAGCGCGCCCTGCCCGACGAGCCGAGCTTCTACCTGCACGCCCCCGCCCGCGTCGACCCGTCGGCCGCGCCGAACGGGCAAGACACCATCTTCGTGCTGGTGCCCGTGGGCCACCTGGACGACCACGCGCACCAGGACTGGTCCGAGATGAGACGGCGCGCGCGTGCCGCGGTGCTGCGCAGGCTGGCGAGCATGGGCATAGCCGACCTGGAGCAGCACATCAAGTTTGAGGTGGCATACGCGCCGAGGGCGTGGCGGACCCTGTACAACCTGAAGCGCGGGTCTGCTTTTGGCCTGAGCCACAACTTCCTGCAGGTGGGCTACATGAGGCCGCACAACCGCCACGCGCGGTACCGCAACCTATACTTCGTCGGCAGCAGCACCCACCCCGGCACCGGCCTGCCCATGGTGCTCCTATCCGCCCAACTGACCGCCGAGCGGGTATTACAGGAACAGCGCAGACCGGCGCGCGCCTCGACACGCCGCACCTACCCGAGTGCTCAGCCCGAGGGTACCGCGTAGGCGATATACGTGTAAGCACAACGCCGCCGGCCGAACTTGAAGCCCCAAAACGTGTAACCCGAAACGTACTGGTGACCGCGTCGTGTCACCGTGTTTCGCGTGCCCTTCCGCCTGGCCTGGGACCCAATCTTGCTGGAAACCCCAACGGCCTCCCCGACAACCTTTTCAGGTTCCATTCCCAAATCCCGTGCATCTAACACAGGAGGAAGACATTAGTGACCAGACACAGACTATCTATTGTTTCGCTCTCCGCGCTGGCTCTCGTGCTGGCGGTCGGAGCTTTCGCCTTCGGGCTTAGCCCGGCCCAGGCGGATCAGCGGCCCACCCGATACATCCTGCCGGGCAACACCGTGTTCCCCGAGGGCATAGCCTTCGAGCAGTCCACCGGCTACTTCTACGTGAGCAGCACCACCGACGGCACCGTATTCCGAGGCAGCCTCGACGAGGAAATGACCGAGGTGTTCCTGCCCGGCGGCGAGGACGGGCGCACCACCGCCATAGGCCTTGAGGTGGACGGCAACGGCAGGCTCTTCGTGGCGGGCGGCGGCACGGGCCAGATGTTCGTCTACAGCACCGAGACCGGCGACCTGATCGCCTCCCTCGACAACAACGAGGCCACCACCTTCATCAACGACGTAGCCGTTACCCGCAACGGCGATGCCTACTTCACCGACTCGCTGTTGCCCATCCTTTACCGCGTCACCACCGACGACCAGGGCGACCTGGTGCTGGAGGAGTGGCTCGACTTCACCGGCACGCCCATAGTCTACGAGACCGGCTTCAACCTCAACGGCATCGAGGTCACCCCTAACGACCGCTACCTGATCACGGTGCAGTCCAATACCGGAAAGATCTTCCGAATCGATCTCGCCACCCAGGAAGTGATCGAGATAGTCGTGCCGGGCGCCACCTTTGCCTCCGGCGACGGGCTGCTCATCAGGGGCCATACCCTGTACGTGCTCCGCAACCGGTTCGAAGAGCTGGTCAAGGTGCAGCTATCGGGCGACTTCACGAGCGGCACGTTGGTCTCGACCTCCACCCACGCGTCCTTCCAGTTCCCGACGACGCTTACCGAGGCCCACGGCCGCCTGCTCGTGGTCAACTCCCAGTTCGACCGCCGCGGCGGCGAGCCTGAGCTTCCCTTCAACGTATCGAGCATCCCCGTGCCGTAACCCTGCGCAGTGCCCCTCATGGGGGTAGCGCCTTCGCTTCCGCCGAAAAGCCCTACCATTCCTGGTAGGGCTTTTCCCTTGCCGAACTCGCCCGGGAACTTTGCATTTACCTCTTGACTTAGAGCGCTCTAAGTTTCCTATAATCGACTGGCTACCGACTTGCTACGCAGACTGCAAAAGCAGGAAACTGGAGAAAGGTAATGAAAAGCAATCCACCGGGCACCGTCGCTGCCCCGGCAACAACCGGCGTAGAGCGATCCACCTTATCCGGCGCACCCATCTCACCCTGGAGATAGGCCCAGAGCTACACGGTGCAGCAGGCCGCCGCACTGACCGGGTTGAGCGAGCATACGCTGCGTTACTACGAGCGGATTGGCCTGCTCGAGCCGGTGTACCGACAGGAATCGAGCGGGCACCGCCGCTACGGCTCGGACGACCTGGCAAGACTGGAGACCCTCGCGTGCCTGCGCGCCGCCGGCATGCCGGTCGACCAGATGCGCCGCTACTTTGAGCTGAGATCCGAGGGCACCGGTTCTGCCGCGGAGCTGCAGGCTCTTCTATCGGCGCACCTGCAGGAGCTGCACCGGCGCATGGCTGCGCTGCAGCAGCATATCAGGTACGTCGAGCTAAAGATCGAATACTGGCACGCAATAGAGAGCCATGACGAGCAGACGGCGGCCACCATCGCAAGCGAGGTGGAGGAACTGGTCCGCGCCACCGTCCCGGACAGGAGATAAACCATGAGAGGAGCGATTCTGTACGGCCCACGCGACGTACGCATAGAGGAGCGCCCCGACCCAAAGATCATCGAACCGACCGACGCCATCATCAGGATGTCTGCCACCTGCGTGTGCGGCTCCGACCTGTGGCCCTACCGCGGCATCGACCCTGTCACCCGGCCCACACCGATGGGGCACGAATACTGTGGCATCGTTGAGGAGGTAGGCAGCCAGGTCACCCGGATCAAGCCCGGCCAATTCGTCGTCGGGTCGTTCTTCGCGTCCGACAACACCTGCCCCATCTGCCAGGCAGGCTACCAGAGCAGGTGCATCCACAAGCAGCCAATCGGAGCCGAGGGGGCGCAGGCGGAGTGGCTGCGAGTGCCGCTGGCCGACGGCACCCTGGTGGCGACCCCCGACGTCCCGCCCGATGACCTGGTCCCGAGCCTGCTTGCCGCATCGGACGTGCTGGGCACCGGCTGGTTCGGCGCAGTCGCCGCCGAAGCGGGACCGGGCAAGACTGTCGCGGTTGTGGGGGACGGTGCGGTGGGGCTGCTCGGGGTCCTCGCGGCCAGGGAGCTGGGCGCCGAGCGGATTATAGCGATGAGTCGCCACGAGCCGCGCCGGCGACTTGCCCGCGAATTCGGCGCGACCGACATCGTGACCGAGCGCGGCGACGAGGGCGTGGCAAAGATCAAGGAGCTTACCGACGGGCTTGGCGCACACTCGACCATAGAGGCTGTCGGTACCCAGGAGTCGATGATGCAGGCGATGCGTTCGACCAGGCCCGGCGGTCACGTCGGTTTCGTGGGGGTCTTCCACGACATGCAACTGCCCGGCGAGGAGCTGTTCTTCGCGGAGGTTCACCTGCACGGCGGCCCGGCCCCGGTGCGCCGCTTCCTGCCAGCGTTGATAGACCTGATCTGGAACCGAAAGATAGACCCCGGCAAGGT
>DASTEB010000269.1:0-14544 GCA_035710025.1 Chloroflexia bacterium | reverse complement strand
GGGGCGCAAGTCTGCGTTATCTGCTGCGAGCGGCGGGGAGAGAACCAGCCCTACGATGCCGAGGGCCACCAGTGCGAGCAGGCTGGTGGTGCGGTCCGCGATCACGGAGACGGCTGCGCGCCGCCCGTCAATGCCCAGTTGTGCCAGCCTCACGCCCTTTGCCACTTCGCCGGCAACCTGCCCCGGCAATGCCAGGTTGTAGAAGAAGCCGACGAAGTTCAGCCTAAGCAGATGCAGGTACTTTCCTGCCGGACCTTGCTCGCCAAGTAGAAGCTGCCACTTGTAGGTGTTGACGAACCAGGAGGCAGTCCCGATAACGACAGCCAGGAAGACCAGGGCAGCATCGGCTCGCGTGAGGGCCGCGCCCACAGCCGAGATATCGACCCGAGCGAGCACCAGTATCAGCAGCAGGATGCTAGCGCCTGCCTTGACCGCGAATGGGATCTTTATGCGTGACAATCCAGCTCCCCTGTTGAGGCCACTGCGCTCCCCGGTATGGGCAGACACTAATTTACCCTGTCCCAGTCGATCCGGTAGACTCGCACCTCGCCGAGCGATTCGGTCCTTTGCGTGCTGACGATGGTGCCGTACATGTCGAGGAAGCGCTGGGTGCTCGCACGCAGGATCTCAGGGGTATCCAGCTCCGGTATGTGCCGGCGGGCGTCGGTGATGGTATACCGGGCAATCGACGGGTCCATGATGAAGTAATCGGGGTGGAAGGTCACGAGCGCGTCCTTGACAGTGCTGCCCGGTTCGGCCTGCATGTGGTACATGATCTGCTCCCAGGAGAGGTAGCGCGAATTGGCGAAACCGAACCAGAAACTCTGCGAGCCTATTATCGAGCTGCCCCGGGGGATGGCCTGCTGGAGGCCCGCCAGCACGGGCGGGAAACTGCTGTCGCTGCTCCGCACGGCCGGGAACACCCCCTGAACCATCAAGCCAAGCGCCAGCCCGCCGACCGCTGCCGTCGCTGCGAACCTCCATAGGTTCCCGCGCAGCGGCTCGGTCAACAGCCTGTCCAGCGCTGCCGCCGCCAGCAGCGCCGACGCGGGCAGGAGTATGATGGGGTAGTGAGGCTGCTTCACTGCAATTGCTGCGGCGAACGCCAGGATGAGCACGGCGAACAGGACAGCCAGTATCTTGTCTGACCGGCTGCGCCTCGGCACTAGAACCGCAATTGCCGCCAGCGAGAGGAGCACCCAACCCGCGCCCACCATCTCCAGGGTAACCAGCAGCGACGAGACCCATACGCCCGGATCCAGGGAAAGCAGGGGCGGTTGGCGCACCGAGCCGTTCCCGAAGCTGTACAGCGCAGAGTAGACGCCGGGATAGGGCACGAGATGTAGCAGGACATAGAAGGCCACGCCCGCCAGCCCTCCGGCCGCGTAACTCCAGAAGCGCCCGGCCCGCAGTATGCCCCACCCGTGATCGAGCAGGTAGAGTGCCCCAATCGCGGGGCCGAAGATGACCCCGTTCATATGCACGTCCAGGGTCAGGCCGACCAGCAGGCCCGCGAGCAGGCTTTTGACCGAAAACGCACGGCCCGCACTCTTGTCGGTCACGTAGAGAGCGACGGCCCCATACCCCATTGCCGCCACGATGATGTCGTGCCGGCCCAGGTGGGAGCTGACGACGAAGTGAACCGACAGCGCGGCGAGCAGCACGGCGAGCACGCCCGTTCGCCTGTTGTAGAGGCGGCTCGCAATCACGTAAAGCACGGTCAGCAGAACCACGCCGAAGAAGAGCGAGGCGAACCGCGTGGCGAAGAGCCCGGGGCCGAACGCGAACACGAACGGAGCATGTACCGCGGCGCCCAGCCAGGGGAAGTAGGTCCAGTAGCCGTCGAAGCGGTCGAAGACGCCGGCATCGAGGGTGCCGAAAGCCCTTCCGGTTTGCACCAGCCCCCAGGCGCGGCTGGTGTTCCACGCCTCGTCAACGTGAGGGATGGAGTTGGCCATCAGCGTGCCGAGATGGAACACACAGACGGCCCCGAGCACGACAACCACGCCAAGCGAGCCCCAATGCTCACGGATAAGCGTTGTGCTGGTTGCCAGTGTTTTGCTCTGAGGCTGTTGTACTTGCGCGCTCATGGTTTTACCAAAGGTTCTGGCGCTGTTGATCGGTTCGGCATTCTCGAACCGATCCAAGCTGTTCGGACGACTATTGGGAACTCATGGGCTTGCGCAACACTGCCAGGTGGTTCATCGAGAACAGGCCGCCCCGCTCTACTCGTTTGCCGACGTTCCTATCGACCAAGAGGAAGAAGCGCGTCACCGGCGGTATCAGCCACGCCAACCGGGCTGCCGACAGGATGAGTGACAGCGCCACCGATGGAATGTTCAACAGCAACGTAGTCAAGCCTCCGTTCGCAACCACCTTCTCCACCTCGAACCCGGCTCGTTCGGCGAGGTAAGCAAGTCCGTAGCGGGTGAAGCGGTAGTAGTCGTGCGGCTGCCCGTGCAGATAGTAGATGAAGGGTACTGAGATGATAGCTGTGCCGCCGGGAGCCAGCACGCGCCATATTTCGGAGAATGCTTTCCACGGCTCCTGTGCGTGCTCCAGCACCGAACAGCAGAAGATGGTATCGAACGACCCGTCGGCAAAAGGGTACTGGCCCGTGGCATCGAAAAGCACATCTACTTCAGGGTGCTCCCTGGTTAGGTCACCACTGGTATAGGAGGTGGCGTATCGGCTGAGCAATTCGCGCCAGGCCAATCGCCCGGCACCGAGATCGAGCGTTCGGCCCCGTACGTATTGCCTGATGAGCGGCGCCATATCGGCGTAGAAGGAGGCGTTCTGTAGGGCAATCGTCCAGTAGCGTTGGGTACCTATGGTATGGTTGTTCAGATCGCCCCAGGGCCTGGTCAGCCATCCGGCGATATTCGCAGGTCTGGAATGTCTACGGACACCGGCATAATCAAGCGTCGCGTCAGTTTTCCTCCGCAAATCCTCACTCCTTCTCCGGCCCCGGCTACTTACTCTCTACTTTCGTGCCCACCAATACGATCGGCGTTTCAAAGTGGAAGACTCGCCCGAGCAGCACCATGAGATTCACCAGGCGCAAGCGGTGCAGCCACCGCACGGCCCACTTGACCTTGCCTAGATGGGCCCATTCCGAGAACTCCAGGGTGCGCAGCCTGCGCTCCCAGAGGTCGAACCCAAAATCTGTTATTCGAACGTCGGGGTGTTTGCGAAGAATGCGCTCCACCTGGCCGTGCGTGAGCAACTGCAACTCATTGATCATGCTGAGATCGCGGCCAAGCAAACGGATGTAGATTCGGCCCAGAGATTTCGGCAGGTGGGGTATCCAGGGGACGCCGTAATGTCCTTCCCAGAACGAGCCATAGTTTGGGAAGACATGGACAAAATAGCCGCCGGGCTTGAGGACGCGCACTGTCTCGGCCAGAACCCTCCTGGGGCTGCGCGTGTGCTCCAGAACCTGGAATGAGCAGACTACATCAAATGACCCATCGGGGAAAGGCAATCGCTCTCCAGCGCCATTGACGACAGTGTCAGGGTCGAAGCCATGATCCTGTAGAAGGCGCTTGCCAACAGTCACGCCCGGACCAGGCTCAATGCCGTATGCAAGGATTCCTTTCTGCCGGGCAACCAACTGAGACATGCCAACCCCGCAGCCGATTTCGAGGAGTCGTCGTCGCTCCAGGTCAAACGGGACGTAGTTGGCGACCGTGGCAATTTCCTCCTCGGCACGCCCTTCATCTAGCATCTCCAGCATGCCCTTTTCTGTTCCTGGGCCAAGCAAGTGATTACCCATTGCTTGCCAGTGAGCACGCGTCAAGCGTATGACTTCATCGCTGAAGTGGATATTGGCAGTCTTAGGCTCATCAAGCAATTGCGTCATTTTGAGAACCCTTTGGCAGAAATGGATGAGAAAGTTTCAGTCAGTGCCGCGCTATCTCACTTGATGCGCTGTCCTCTCGCCACAAAGTTCGACGAGCTGCGGAGCCTGCCGGTCTGCTCGCACACTACTTCGTAGGTCAGTCCGCGCTCTCGGAACAGGCGGCGCATCTCCTTGATGGAGTAGAAGTGCTTCTCGGGAACGAAGTACCAATCCTCCACCTGAGACTCGATTAGCGGGTTGTCGTCCCGCACGTTAGTCCTCTTGCCCAGGCGTTCGGCGATGCGCACGAGATTCGCCACCGAGCGAATTATCGGACGCCGGTAGCGCTTCGGTATTCGCAGGCAGGCAAACCTGATCGCCTCGTGCACGTACATGAGCGGCGTCTTGAGGTAGACCGCCAGCACCAGGGTGCCACCCGGCTCAAGCACCCGCACCAGCTCGTCCAGCGCCCTGATCGGGTCGGGTGTGTGGTGTATCACGCCCCAACTGAACACCAGGTCGAAGCTGGAATCGGGGAAAGGAATACCAAGCAGTGACCCGTTCTCGAAGCGAACGTTGTCGATGCCCAGCTGTCTTGCCAGCTGCTGTGCGGTGCGCAGGCTGCCCGTGCTCAGGTCGAAGGCCACTACCTCGTCCGCTATCTCCGACAAAGCCATAGAGCATACGCCCGTGCCGCAGCCGCCGTCGAGTGCCCTTTTGTACAGCCTGTCGGGCACTATCTCGCGGACGTGCTCCCGGGTCTTCTCGTAGTTCGGTACGTTCTTCGGCCAGTAACCGTCGTAGAAGGCTTTGGTACGTGCCAGTGTGGTATCGGCGGCCATTTTCCCTCCAGTGTGCCTATTCAATCGTCGAAGTCTGCCGTTCGCGCTTCTCGGCGGTCGCGCTTCTGCGGGCCAGGATAGCTTCGGACAGGGAGAGGTAGCGGTCGGCGGTGCGCGCCCAGCTGTACGCCGCCGCCATGTTCCTGCTCTTGCGCCCCATCTCGGCCCGCAGCTCGGGGTTGGTGACCACCCGCCGCAGTGCCTCGGTCAGTGCGCTCACGTCGCCCACGGGCACCAGCAGGCCGTTCTCTCCGTCGCGCACAAGCTCCCTGTTGCCGCTGATGTCGGTGGCGACCAGCGCCTTGCCGCAGGCCATCGCCTCCAGCATAACGTTCGGCAGTCCCTCGTCCAGCGACGGCAGCACGAACGCATCGGCCGCCTGGTAATGCTGTACGATTTCCTCGCGAGCAACCCAGCCGGCGAACTTCACGCTCGACCCGAGGCCGAGCCTCGCAGCCTGGGCGCGCAGCCGCTCCTCTTCCGGGCCGTCGCCCACCAGCTCAAGCTCGACGTGGGCGAGCATGCCGGGTTCGAAGCGCGCCAGGCTTTCCAGCAGGTAGTTGAGGCCCTTCTGATTGGCGAGCCTGCCCACGAAGAGGAACCGCACTTTATCGCCGGGCGCTCGCGGCTCCTCTGCAGGGCGGAAGAGGTCGAGGTCCACGCCGTTGGGCACAATCTCTATTGCGCGGTTGGGGGCCGTGCGCCGGGCAAGGTCGCGCAGGCCCTGGCTGTTGGCGACGATCACGCCCGCGTTCGACCACACCAGCTTCGTGAGCGGCATGGCCGCGCGGTGCATGGCCGCAAGCTCTTTGCCCATGAAGCCGGGCACATCGCCCCCGCGCAGCGAGAGCAGATACGGCGCGCCCGAAAACTTGCTTGCGAGTAGACCCACGATCCCTGTGGGGATGCCGAAGAAGACGTGGATTACGTCAGGCTTGAACCGGCGGACCAGCCGCACGGCTGGCAGCGCGCTCCCCAGCACGAACGTCCCCATCTCGGGCACCGAGCACCTGTCTATCTTGCCGCGCATGACCGGAACGCGGTATATCGTGTAGCCGTCGCGTCGCTCTCGCCTGGGCAGGCCGCGGAAATGGGAGGTCAGCACGGCAACCTCGGCGCCGCGCCGGGCCATGTGCGCCGCTATCTGCGCCGAGGCAGTGGCCGCGCCTCCGCCGAGCGGTGGGAACTCATAGTTGAGCAGGAGGATGCGCATCGCGGCCTACAACACCGTCTCAGCAGGCTGCAGGCTCCCGTGTTCCACTTCGACGGGCGTGCCGGGCTGCCTGTAGTGCTCGTACCACAGCTGGAACACCAGCAGCGTCCACAGCGGCTTGCGGTTGTCCTGCTTGCCCGCGAGGTGGTTGCTGAGCAGGTCGTGCACGTAGCGCGGCTCGAACAGGCCGTCGCGTTTCAGGCGTTCCTCCGAGAAGGCGTCCTCGGCCAGCTCGCGCAGGTCGGTGCGCAGCCACCGCGAGATGGGCATGCCGAAGCCGTGCTTCTCGCGGTCGATAATCTCGTCGGGCAGCCTGCCGCGCATGGCCTCGCGGAAGATGTACTTGCGCGTGAAGCCCTTGAGCTTGTAGTCGATGGGCAGACTCATCACGTAGTCGGCGAAGACGCGGTTGAGCAGGGGCACGCGCACCTCCAGCGAGTTGGCCATGCTCGCCCGGTCCACCTTCACCAGGATGTCGCTCTCCATGTACAGTTTCATGTCGAGGTAGAGCACCCGGTTCAGGTCGTGCTGTGCCGTGCAAGCGCGGGCGTACTCATACACCGGCCGGAGGGGGTCGTCGGTCTGCAGGTCGGCCTGTACGCCGGGGGTGAGCAGGCGGGCCAGGTCGCCGCGCCGGAAGTTGCCCAGCCACAGGTGGTGGCGAAGGGCCGTGGGGCGGGCGGCATCGCGCACGAAGCGCCTGGCCTTGAAGTCGAACGACAGGTTGCTCATTGACACCGGCAGCCGGTCCACGGCAGGCTTGATGAGGCCGTTGCGCACGAAGCCGGGGATGCGGCGGTAGTAGTTGGTCAGCTTGTGCGCCTGCAGGGTCGAGTAGCCCGCCAGCAGCTCGTCGCCCCCGTCGCCGCCCAGGGCCACCTTGACGTGCTGCTGCGCGAACCGGCACAGCGCGAAGGTGGGGATGATAGAGGCGTCGGCCATCGGCTCGTCAAGGATGGAGGGGAGCCGGGGCACGAGGTCGAGCAGGGCTTGCGACTCGAGGCGCATGGAGCGGTGCTCGGTGCCGATGTGGCGGGCGGCAAGCTCGGCGTAGCGCGATTCGTCGAACGAGGGGTCGTCGAACCCGACCGAGAACGACTTGACGTTGCCCGGCACGATCTCCTGCATCATGGCGGCAACCGCGCTGGAGTCAAGCCCGCCGCTCAGGAACACGCCGAGGGGCACGTCGCTCACCAGCTCCAGGCGCGCGGCCTCGCGCAGGCGCTCCACGAACTCTCCCTTTGCCCTGGCGAGGGTGGGCGGCTTGCGCGTCTCGCTGGGGCGCAGGTCGGGGTCCCAGTAGCGGCGCACGGTAACGCCGTCTTCGGTCACAACCATGTAGCAGCCCGCGGGCAGCTTGCGCACGCCCGCGAAGATGGTGCGGGGAGGGGGGATGTGCTCCATGGCGAGGTACTGCTGCAGTGACACAAGGTCGAGGTCGCGCCGCTGCTCGGGGCGAGCGAGGAGCACCTTCAGCTCGGAGCCGAAGGCGAACACGCCGTTGTCGTAGGAGTAGTATAGCGGCTTGATGCCGCTGCGGTCGCGGGCGAGCAGCACCCGGCGGCGCTTGCGGTCCCAGATGGCGAAGGCGAACATACCGTTCAGGCGCGGGATGAAGGCGTCGCCGTACTCTTCGTAGGCGTGCACCAGGACCTCGGTATCGCTCCGGGTGTGGAAGGAGTGGCCCTGGCTCGATAGTTCGTCGCGCAGCGCACGGTAGTTATAGATCTCGCCGTTGAACACGGTCCAGATCGATTCGTCCTCGTTGCCGATCGGCTGGTGGCCGCTCTGCAGGTCGATGATGGAGAGGCGGCGCATGGCGAGGCCAACCTCGCCGTCGACCATGCGGCCCTCGTCGTCCGGGCCGCGGTGGGTCATGGCCTCGCACATCCGGCGCAGAGTGTCTTCACTTATGGTGCGCCCAGTACCCAGGGCTGCTTCACCGCAAATACCGCACATGCTGTTATTCGCTCACTACCTGCGCCGGACGATCGACCTTGCCCGGTACCTGTTGCCTTACGGGTGCGCGCACGACGCGCCGCACCACGTAGGTCGGCTTAGATTGGGACTCGTGGTAGGTACGGACGCCGATCTCGGCCAGCAGGCCCATGAGCACCAGCTGCACGCTGACTATGAACAGCATGGCCGACAGGAGCAAGAGGGGCGACTGGATGAGAGAAACGCCGTTCATCCACTTGTCCAGTATGGCGATCACGATGGACAACACGCTCAGTAAGGCGGTGCCGACGCCCATCCCACCGAAGATATAGATCGGCTTGGTGGAGTAGGCACCCAGGAACTTCACGGTGACCAGGTCAAGCAGCACCTTGAACGTGCGGGCGAGGCCGTACTTGGACTTGCCGTGTATGCGCGGGTGGTGGTTCACCTGCACCTCGGCGATGGTGGCCCCCACCCAGGCGGCGTGCGCCGGGATGAATCTGTGCATCTCGCCGTACAGCTTGATGTGCTCCACGATCTCGCGCCGGTAGGCTTTCAGTGTGCAGCCGTAATCGTGCAGGTGAACGCCCGTCGCCCAGGAAATGAGCGAGTTGGCTATGCGCGAGGGCAGCTTGCGTGTAACGGCGGCGTCTTGCCGGTTCTTTCGCCAGCCGCTCACCACGTCGTAGCCTTCGTCGATCTTGGCGAGCAGGCGCGGGATGTCGACGGGGTCGTTCTGCAGGTCGGCGTCCATGAACACAAGTACGTCGCCCCGAGCGTAAGACATGCCGGCGGCGAGGGCGGCGGTCTGGCCGAAGTTGCGCCTGAACTGCACAACCGTGGCGTGCTCGTCTCGCGAGGCGATTTCGCTGAGGCGGGTGAAGGTGAGGTCGCGGCTGCCGTCGTCCACGTAGATGACCTCGTACGGCATGCCCGTCGGGTCCATCGCTTCGCGGATGCGCTCGTGCAGGATAGGAACGTTCTCCTCCTCGTCGTACACCGGCACGATGATGGAGCAGCGCACGTGCCTGCCCCAGTCAAGCGGCCCGGTGGTGTTGATCAATACCGATTCGGTTAGCTGTTCCATAGCCTGTCTCCTCGAGAACGCCTCGTGTACGCTCGTCATGGCGCCTGCCACGCCATCTTATAGATGCGTACGATGCCGTAAGGTTCGGTTTCGACTTCGCCTAGCAGTGTGCCCCGTTCGCTGAGTATCTGCCACATCTCCGCTTTGGGTAGAACGGGGAACAGAGGCTCGCCGTTCAACACATCGGGGTCGTCAGTAAGCCAGTACTCGATGAACCCGTCCATTATGAAGTATTCGGGTTTGTAGTAAGCGAAAGCATCCGCCAGGCTGCTTTCAGGGTAGCGCCGCTCGTAGATCTCCAATTGGTCCCAGTTGATGTAGGTCTGGTAGGGCCTGGCAAACCAGAAGGTAGGGGCGCCCATAATACCGGCGCCCTCCGGTATGGTTTGCACCATCTTCTCGACGGTCCTGTCATAACCCGAGTTGCTTGCCCCCCAGACTCTTGAGAGATTGAGGATCGCTACACCTGCAACTATACCAGTCACCAGCACCATCCGGGCGAAACCCCACAGTGAGGTTCGCGCGGGCCTTTGGAGCACCCTGTCAAGGAAGGCGGACACGAGAAGGGCCGCGGCGGGCGCGACCATGATGGCGTAGTGGTAGGTCTTGTAGCTTGTTACCACCAGGTGGGTTAGGGCTACGGCAGCAAATATCAGGAGCACTGTTCTATCTGAGCTGCTGCCTCGCCGAGCCAATGCGAAGACCGCCAGAGCCATCACGGGCAGCATGCGCAGGTCCAGGTGCCACAGCGTGCCCATCAAGGCTTCAAACCAGATTGCCGGGTCAGCCCTGAACAGGATCGGAGCGCGTCCGGTGAGATTGCTCAGGCTCGCCACCCCGGCGTAGCCCTCGGGGTACGGAAGGATGTGCATTGCCGCATAGTAGAGCACGCCGGCCGCAAGGCCCAGGCCAAATGCCCAGAACGGCTTGCTCTTCAGGATAGCGCGGCCGCTATCCATCAGGTACAGCAAGCCCATCACCGGAACGAGCACCAGGATGTTCAGGTGGATGTCCAGCCCAAGGCCAATGAGTAAGCCCGCCAGCAGGCTCCTGAACGGAAAGGCTTTCCACCCCGTGGCCGCCGACCTTGCTTCGGTCACCTGTAATGCGATGGCCCCATAACCCATAGCTGCCACGATGATGTCGTGGCGCGCCATGTGCGACGAGTAGAAGAAGGGAAGCGACACCGCAAGGAGTCCGGCCGCCAGGAAGCCCGTGCGCCTGTTCACCAGGCTCGCTCCGAGCCGGAACATCACCAGCAGGAGCGCCAGGCCGAACAGCAGCGAGACCACGCGCATGGTGGTGAGGCTCAGGCCCAACAACTGGATGGCGACCGCATGTATGGCCGACCCGAGCCAGGGCCAGTAGGTCCAGTAGCCCTCGAAGTGTTGGTACACGCCGCTGTCCACGCCCGCGAACTGGCGGCCGGTCTGCAGTAGGGCCAGCGAACGGCTGGCGTTCCAGCCCTCGTCAACAAACGTCGCCGGGTAGTTGAGCAGGGTGAAGCCGTTGAACACGGCTGCCACAGCCAGCAGCAGTGCCAATTGGACCCACGTTCGACTGAGCAAGATGACCCACCATTGCCGTGCCGGCATGGATACCGTCGAGGCATGGGCCGATTTGCCACCTTCTAGAGGCAGGTCACTTGCAGTTCCGGGGGAAGTATGAGGTTCCGCTGCAATAGCCAGCTTTACGTCATGCATCGATAAGCCATATGTATAGGGGCAGGGACGCTAATCCAGACGCTAATCCGAATGTAGTAGTACGCTGAAATTATACCGGGTTACAGGAGCGCATGTATAGCCCATTCGACCCCGGATGGATAGGATACATGTACTGGATGCGGGCTGTGATTAGCGGGTAGCGCGTTGAGAGCGTGCGGAACAGCGTCAGCGAGCGCTCGCAATCCGTAATGCTGAGGAGCTTTTGGTTATCGGGGGGGCCTACCGGTCAGGGGCCTGGAAGAGAGTGACTTGCAGGCCGTCGGGGTCCTGCACCCTGGCGTTACGGTCTCCCCAGGGCGTCACGACGGGCGGGTGAACAAGCACAGCGCCTTTGGAGAGGAGGCGGTCGATTGCTGCGTCAAGGTCGGGCACCTGCAGTGCGAACCGGACCGGCCCGCTTACCCGGCGCCCCACCTCGATCCGGTCGACGGTGTCGGCGTGGGCCTCGTCGAAGATCTCCAGCGTGCCCCTGCCCAACTCGAGGAGGAGGGCGCGATCGCCGTTGTTAGTCCACAGGGCCGCAGGCTCAAGGCCAAGCCCGTCGCAGTAGAACCGCACCAGGCGGTCGTAGTCGGCTGTGGTGAGGGCGACTCGCAGTTCCATTACGGGCCGGTCCTGGCCGGGTGTACCGGGTGATGTGCTTTCCAGGGTGCTCTCCTAGCGGTCCTGTGTGGCCCGCCGCTCGGGCTTGTCCCGCCATTCGGCAATCGCCCGCGCGTGACCCGCGTAGTGCCTGTATGTGTCGAAGCGCAGGCGGTGGCGGAAGGGCGTCTCGCGGGCGAAGTGCTCTTCGGATACGCCGCGAACGTACTCCACGAGCCGCCGGTGGGTGTCCTCCATCTGGGCCAGCACCTCGGGCAGGGTGAGGCTGCGCTTCTGCTCGGTACGCAGGGCGTTGAAGGCGTCGATTCCCCCGTACTGCACGGAGTATCTCGGCGGGGTGCGCCCTTCTACGATGAGAGGAAGATACTTCAGTGCTTCCTCCTCCCAGGTGGTGACGTGGGCGAGCACGTCTTTCACCGACCAGTCTTCCACCACGCCCGGCTCTGTCATGCGCGAGTCGGGCAGGCCGGCGTACGACTCGTGCAGCTCGGCCCACGCCTTTTCAAGCTTGTTCAGTAGTTGCTCTCGGGTCATTGGCGTGCCTAGTGGAGATAGGGGCGCAGCACGTCACGCGAGATGAGGAAGCCGCGCTTGACCAGATCCTCCGTTCCCTCGAATGCGCGGTCCTCGTGCTCGATGCTGACTACGTAGTCGTAGCCCACGGCGTACAGCGCGGCGATGAACTGGTCCCAGCGCACCTCGCCAAGGCCGGGCAGGCGGGGGACCTCCCAGCCCATGCCCAGCGACAGCACGCCGCGCTGGTATAGTCCTTCGCGGTCGATGCGCATGTCCTTGGCGTGAACGTGCAGGATGCGCGGGCCGAAGTCGTACACCACGCGCACGTAGTCGATCATCTGCCACACCAGGTGCGAGGGGTCGAGGTTGAGGCCGAAGCCCGGGTCGGGGATGATCTCCCACATGCGCCGCCAGATGTCGGGCGTGGTCGCCAGGTTGTCGCCGCCCGGCCACTCGTCGTTCGAGAAGATCATCGGGCAGTTCTCGATGGCGATCTTGACGCCGTGGTCGCTGGCGAACCGCATAAGGGGCGGCCACACCTTCTCGAACTCGCCCAGGTTATCCTCGATCGTGCGGTGCTTGTCGCGCCCGACGAAGGTGCCCACGATGGGTACCTTGAGCATCTCGGCGGCAACGATCACTTTCTTCAGGTGGTCTGCCACCATCTGCCGGTGCTCGGGGTCGGGGTGGAGGGGGTTGGGGTAGTACGCCAGCGAGGAGATCTGCAGGTTGTGCCTCTCCATCAGATCGAGCACGTCGCGGGCGCCCTGCTGCGTTAGCTCAGTCACGTCGATGTGGGTAACGCCCGCGTAGCGGCGCTCTGCCTTGCTGGGGGGCCAGCAAGCCACCTCCAGCATCTCGAAGCCGTTTCCGGCTGCCCATTCCGCCAGTTTCTCAAGAGGCATCGCCGGGAACGCGGCGCTCATAAGACCGAGTTTCATGGTGCTCCTTTCCGGTAATGCGTCATGCGTCATGATTCGCCACGCACGTGAGGTAGCCTCCGCCGGTGAGGATCAGGCTAGGGTCGACGAAGCTGACCGGCCCGCCGTTGTGGCAGCCGTGAGCTTCTGCGCGACGATGGCGCTCCGGCCGCTTCACGCAGCCACAACCGCACGCGCAGCAATAGTGGGGCCACCGGCTACCGTCTCGAGGCAATTGGTGCCGCCGAACTCATTTCAGGAATGTACCAGATTGGTACTGCCGGTGGGTAAGCATGCTATAATCCGGCTAACTGTAGGGCCGTGTTTTTCGGGCGTAGTATAGCCGATGCAATGCACCACAACAATTGAGGAGTCACGGTGACCGGGGCCGTGTCTTCGGCCCAATGGGCCGGGCGGCGCCCCCTCAACCGAGGCACATTAGGTGCTAACACCGTTGCCCATGGGCCGCAGTACCACAGAACCTGGCCCGCTCCATTTTGGGCACCCAATTTGACTGCTCGCAAGTCGTGACGCGGCATATCTAATCCCGAAAGGAGGGATCACTGATGGCGTGTTAGGGTTCGAACCCGAACCACACCTCTCACCTCGAACCCCGGTTCGCATTACTAAAGGAGGAGTTCCGAATGAAAACCAACAGAAAGTCATACCTGGCAGTGGCGCTCATGGTGATCCTCACTATGGTGCTGGCCGCCTGCGGCGGAACAACGCCTGCCGCGACGCCTACCACAGCCGCCGAACCCACTGCTACCACCGCAGCCGCAGCAGAGCCTACGGCCACCACAGCAGCCGCGGCAGAACCCACGGCCACCTCCGCGGCCGAGGCGCAGCCCACGACCGCAGCCGAGGGACCATTCACCATCGGCATCTCCAACCCCTTCATCAGCAGCGAGTACCGCACGCAGATGATCCAGGAGCTGATCGACGTCAACAAGGAGTATATGGACCAGGGGATCACCACCGAGCTGGTGATTGAGAGCGCCGACACCGACGTTCCGGGCCAGATCCAGCAGCTCCAGAACCTGATCAGCAGGAACGTGGACGCTATCCTGGTCAACCCGGGCGACGTGAACGCGTTGAACGCAACGCTGACCGAGGCGGTGAACAAGGGCATCATCGTCATCTCGGTCGACCAGGAGCTGAGCACGCAGGGCGTGTACAACGTGGGCATCGACCAGAAGGAGTGGGCCAAGACTTCGGCTCAGTGGCTTGCCGACAAACTGGGCGGCCAGGGCAACATCGTACTGATCGAGGGTATTCCCGGCCACCCGGCCAACGTGGCTCGCATGGAAGGCGTAGAGGAGGTGCTGGCGGAGTACCCGAACATCAGCGTGCTGGGCAGGGACACGGCAGGCTGGGACGAGGCGACAGGACAGCAGGTTATGTCCAACTTCCTCGCTTCCTTCCCCAACCTGGACGGGTACTGGACGCAGGACGGCATGGCCATCGGCGCGTTCCAGGCCGTGCTCGCTGCCAACCCGTCGAAGTTCCCGGTGCCGGTGCTCGAGGCGCGCTGCCAGGCCCTCCAGCTGTGGGACCAGCGCCTGCAGGAAGACCCCAACTTCGAGAGTATCGCGGTGGCCAACCCGCCGGGCGTCGCGCCCACGGGCCTACGCATCGCGGTCAACATGCTCCAGGGCAAGCAGGTTGACGAGAGCAAGCTGGGCGGGGCCAACGGCCTGTCGTTCGTCATCCCGGTGCCCGTCACCGTGACGAAGGACAACTTCCGCGACGTGTTCGACACCCAGTGCAAGGACAAGCCTGCTACCTACCTGCTCGACGGCATCATGACCGACGAGGAAGTGCAGCAGTTCTTTACGCAGTAGCTTCGTGATGCGTGAT
>DASTEB010000268.1:0-7769 GCA_035710025.1 Chloroflexia bacterium | reverse complement strand
CATGAGGGACGAGCCGATCTGCGTCGCGAGCCGGATGCGCTGGGCCTCTCCGCCCGCCAGGGTCGCCGCGGTGCGGTTGATGGTGAGGTATTCCAGTCCCACGTCGTTCAGGAAGCCGAGGCGTGCCCGGATCTCCTTGAGGATCTGCCGCGCTATGATCTGCTCCTTCTCGGACAGGGGAGTCGGCTTGCCGTCCTCGCCCGCCAGGTAGGCGAAGAAGCGCCCGGCCTCGCGCACCGACAGGGCGGCGACGTGGGCTATGCTCTTGTCGTCCACAGTGACCGACAGGCTCTCGGGCTTGAGGCGCTGGCCGCGGCAGGCGTGGCAGGGGCGGTCGGACATGTAGCGCTCAAGGTCGGCGCGGATGGTCTCCGATGTGGTTTCAGAGTGGCGGCGCTTGACAATGTTGACCACGCCCGAGAACTCGCGCTCGAACTCCTGGGTGCGGCCCTGGTAGGTCTTGTGCCGGATTGTGACGGTATTGCCCTTGCTTCCGTACAGGAGCACCTGCATCTGCTCCTCTGAAAGCTGGGTGAGGGGCACCTCCACAGAGAAGCCGTACTCGCGGGCCACGGCCTCCAGCACCTCCAGCATCCACGAGTCGCCCGCCTGAAACGACTTGGCCCACGGGGCGATAGCGCCCTCCACAATGCTGAGGTGGGGGTCGGGGATGATAAGCTCGGGATCGGGCTCCATCTGTACGCCGAGGCCGGTACAGACCGGGCACGCGCCGTGGGGCGAGTTGAAGGAGAAGGAGCGCGGCTCGATCGCGCCGAGCGAGATGCCGCAGTTGGGGCAGGCGAAGTGCTCGGAGAAGGTGAGTTCCTCGCCGTCGAGGATGGACACGATGACCAGGCCCTTGCTCAACTTGATGGCGGTCTCGACCGAATCGGCCAGGCGGGTGCGGTCGGGGTCTATCTCGCCCTCGGCGGTCTCGGGCGCGCGGATCACCAATCGGTCGACCACGGCCTCGATGGTGTGCATCTTGTACTTCTCGAGGTCGATGGGCGAGTCGAGGTCGCGCACCTCGCCGTCGATGCGAGCACGCACGTACCCGGCCTTGCGCAGGTCCTCGATCACCTTCTGGTGCTCGCCCTTGCGGTCCTTGATGATGGGGGCGAGCACGAGGATGCGCGAGCCTTCTGGTATGGACTGGACGGCATCGACTATCTCCTGCACCGTCTGCTGCTGGATCTCGCGGCCGCAGTTGGGGCAGTGGGGGTGGCCCACGCGGGCGTAGAGCAGGCGCATGTAGTCGTAGATCTCAGTGATGGTGCCTACGGTGGAGCGCGGGTTGCGCGACGCGCTCTTCTGGTCGATCGAGATGGCGGGCGAGAGCCCTTCGATCAGGTCGACGTCCGGCTTCTCCATCAGGCCGAGGAACTGGCGGGCGTAGGCGGAGAGCGACTCGACGTAGCGGCGCTGACCTTCGGCGTAGATCGTGTCGAAGGCAAGGGACGACTTACCCGAACCCGACAGGCCCGTAATCACGACGAGCTTGTCGCGGGGTATGGCGACGTCTATGTCTTTGAGGTTGTGCTCTCGCGCCCCGCGGACGATGATATGCGTCTGGGCGTGGGCAGGGAGGCGCTGGTGTTCTACCTGGGGCATATGGTCGTGCCTGTGTCCGTTCTTATTTGGTGTTTGGGTAAACGAGCGAAGCATACAATTATCCCCTATCGGCGAAGTATTTCACAAGTGCCGGGACCGTTGCTCCGCTGAGATGAGCAGGCCTGTTGTGTTAGTGACGAGTGACGTGTGACGTGTGACGGGTGACGGGTGACGGGTGGCGGGTTGTTCATACCCGCCCCGCGTACAGATCGTTCACGTATTCCAGTTTGGCTGCCGCGTCCCGTTCGGACGAGAGGAAGCGCACCCATGCGTTACGTTCGTGCCATACCGCGCCCAGCTCCCAGACGCAGTAGGTGCCCCTGTGGCTGTCCTCGAATGCGAGCGGCCGGTAAGACTCTGCGGAGCCTACCTCTTTGACGTAGACCGATTCCCACATCTCGTTGGTGTTGCGCCAGGTGGTGAGCAGAAGGAGCAGCACAGACCCGGCCCGGTGCAGTATCACGAAGCCAAGCTCGCCCTGCAGTTTCAGCCTCCCGGCCCCCGCTTCTGCTGCAATGAAGGCGCGGGTCTCGGCAACCTGCTCCGGTGTGATTTCGGCATCGTCGGGGTACAGGTCGTACCATTTGAGGTAAGCGTTCGGCAGGCTGAGTCCTTCGCCCGGCCTGATGACTTTCTCGTAATAGCGGTAGCCCTCGGGGACCACGTTGCCCAGGGCGGACAGGTTCGGGATCTCTCTCACAGCTTGCATAACGGGCATCCTCACAAAGTCGACGCTTGTTCACAGGTAGACATAACTAGAACAAGCGTTCAATATTCAGTATACCAAAGCAGTCAAGAATCCCTTTCCGGAAGGGGAGTTTTCCACATCCGGCACTCCGGGTCAGTCTATCCACCGGGCGACCTTCGAGTCGGTCGCTTCGACCTCGGGGATCTCGGCTATGCGGTCGATTACGGCGTCCATCTCGGCGATGTCGCGGCCCTCAACCAGGGCGACGGCGTCGGGGGTGCCGAGCAGGGCATCTGCGCGCACAACGCCGGGGATCTGCCTCACGGCGCGCACGACGTCGCTGGGATGGCGGGTGGTGATGAACACGTAGGTCTGGACGGGCCGGGCGGCCGGGCGCTTCTTGGGCAGGGGCAGGAGGTCGAGGCGTGCCTCCACCTCACGGCCGCGCATCTCGCCCGTCTCCACGAAGCCGACGCTTGCGTACAGGCGGCGGGCGGCATCGTTCTCGGGCACGTAGGACAGGTTGATGGCGTGGGCCTCGGGGTCGCGCTCGCGTATGAGGCGGATCAGCTCGCGCATCGCGGCTTTGCCGATGCCCTGGCCCTGGTGCTTCTCGTCGATCATGAAGCGGGCGATGCCCCACAGGCCCGGCTCCTCCTCCCACTCGCCGTAAAGCACGAAGCCCACGAGGTCATCGTCCGAAAAAATGGCCGAGGGGATGAGGTTGGACAGGTAGCGCGACCACGCGATGGACCGGGCGTTGTCGGCCACGAACCCCTCCTGGTGATCGGCCACCCTGAGATTGGTCACGTCGCGCAGGTTCTCCAGCGTGACAGGCTCGAAGCGAATGTTGGGCATACGGTCCTCCTTCGGAGCGATCTGAACCTTTGTCGATAGTATCGGGTGCCGGGACCGAGAGGCAGTTCTCAGCCCCGGCACCTTGTCTATACTGCGGTCGACCGCTACGTCCTACGCTTAGCGCCGGGAGCGAGATGGGACAGCACGCGCTCCCAGAGCGGGAACACGAGCATGTGCCCGGCTCCCGGGGCGATCTCGACGCGCGAGTCGGGTATGTGCTTCTTCCACCACTGCGCGTGACGCGGCCCGGCGACCGGGTCGTCGGAGCCGTAGAGCAGCAGCGTCTTGGCCTTGACCGCCTCCGGCTCGAAGCCCCACGGTTGCAGGGTATAGCCCGCCACGTCAGCGACCATGCCTGCAGCGCCCTGCGCGAGTGTGGCATCGAGCATGGCAGCGAGCCGCTCGCGGACGCCCGGCCTGGCCAGCGCGGCATCATCGGCGGGGCTTACCCCCAGCAAGCCCAGGGCGTCGCCGGGGCTTGGGAACTGGGCGAGCATGGCCCCGAACTGCTCTTTCATGGTTGCGTGAACGGCTTCCGGCGGGAGGCCGCGCATGGCATCGAGCATTGCCTGCTCTTCGTCCGGGATCCACGGCACTTCCTCGTGCGGGGCGGGCGTGCCGATCACGACGACGCGGTCCACCAGGTCGGGCCGGCGTGCGGCCAGCGCAAGGGCTACTCGCCCGCCCGCCGACCAGCCCGCGACACCCACCGGCGCGCCGCCCAGCCGGTCGAGCACTGCCGCCAGGTCGTCGGCGGCGCTGCTCACGGTAGCCCACCGGCTATCGGGCAGGGGATCGGACCGGCCGTAACCGGGGCGGTCGACCGCTAGCAACGTCACCCCGCGAGCCAGGGTCTGCTCAGGGTCGGGGTCGAGCGTGCCGGACCCGGGGGCGATATGGCAGAGTACCACCACCCGGCCGCTGTCGCCTTCGGCAAGGCGGTACACGGCTACACGGCGGCCGCCTTCCACTTCTACGAACTCGGTGCGCGGTTCTAGTACTGTCTCGTTCATTCTCTTAATGCCTCCTCTTATGTTCGATTCTGATATTTGTCCAACAAGGACTTGCTTACTCTGTGTAGCTTTCTCTAATTGACCTTTCTTCTGACCCACAACTGGTTCAAGTCATCGCATCACCTCCTTTCATCTGGGGATGCCTGTTGCGCTGTCCCGGGATGGGGGCTGGACAGCATGAGCACGGCAAACGATGCCAGCCAGTGCTCGCCCATGTAGTGGCCGCTCGCCACGTGAGGCAGAGATGCCTCGGCGTGTGCCTGCGCGGCCCCGGCGAGCGTTTCGTACTGCGGGTGGCCGGGACCGAGCGCTGCGGCGACGTCGCGCATTCACCAGGCGCGGCTCAGGTTCAGGCCGTCAAGGTGGACGATCTGCCCATCCGAACGGTCGGACACGAAGGCGGGCCGCAGCAGGTTGTCGGGCAGAGACGGTAGGAAGCCCTCGTACCAGAGCGGGAACTGCCCCGTAGGAAGGACACGCACCATGAGCGCGGCCTCCATGAGCGAGGGCGAGAGGAAGTCGCTGCCGTTTGGCTCGAAGGCGGCGGGGTAGTTCTCGTCGGGGCCGAAGTAGTCCAATGCGCGCGAGACGATCATCTGCTCAAGGGCCAGGTCGCCCACGGCACGGGCGTAGTCGAGGGCGAGATGGAGGCCGAAGGCGGTGTTGGGGTGGGTGCCCGCGCGGATGGGGTAGGTCAGGCGCGGGAGGTAGTCGAGATACAGTTGGGCGAAGGCCTCGGCCAGCGGGCGCAGGTTGGACGACCACCGAGTAGCGTCGGGGTCGTCCCAGTCGTGCAACTCGGCCGCGAGTTTGAGCAGCCACGCCCAGCCGTAGGTGCGCTCGAACGAGCGGTGATGGGGCTGCTTCAGGTAGGCTAACTCGGCGGCGAGGTTTTCGGCGGTCAGGTTGGTGTTGAGGGCGTCGCGGATCTCGCGCTCCTCCGGCAGGCCGGGCAGGGCCCTTATCAAGCGGGCCAGCATCCAGTGGCTGTGCACGGCAGAGTGCCAGTCGAAGCAGCCGTAGAACGCGGGGTGGAGGGCGCGCGGACCCTGAATGTCCTCCGGCCCGGCCATGACGTGGTCGAGCTTGTTGGGGTACTCGGTGAAGATGCCGCGCAGGGCAAGCGGGGCAAAGCGCGCTGCGTGCTCGGGTGTGAGTGTGGCGGTTGCTTCGTGCATGGCGGTCACTCCCAGGCCAGTGCGTCGCGCAGGCGGGTGAGGAAGTAGGTCCAGCCTTCGAGGTGGCCGTCGCGCTCCTCGCGGTCGGCCGGGGCGTATGTGCCGTGGGTCACGGTAAGCTGCGTGCCGAGGTCGCCCACCGCATCTAACAGCACCTCGACCGTGCGCTCGGGCCTGTCCGGCTCGTGCTCCCAGCGCCAGGTGAAGGCGAGGCGGCGGCCCGGCTCGACAGCAGTGTAGTCGCCGCGCAGATGCCAGCCCACCTTCGGCCAGGCCAGGTGATACGTGCCGCCAGGGCGCGGGTCGGTCTCGGCCTGCTCGGGCCACCACTGCGCGAGGAGCGCGGGGTCGGTCCAGTAGGCGAACACCTCGTCCGGCGTAGCGCGCTCGAACATAGCCGCGACGGTGAGCCTGTCGGCGATGGTGGGTAGTTGGGTTACGTATTGTTCGGCTGTCAGATCCTGGGTCACTTACTACTCCGTCGGATTAGTGTCGGGTGCCTTGTTGTAGCCCCATTCCCGAAGGTCGTCGTCGTTGAAGCCAAAACTTTTCGCAAAGGACTCCGCCCATTCATCGGGGATCACACTGTACGCGAGGCCCATGCCGTAGAGAAACGCCTCCACCGCATCCATGTTGTCGGTATAGAATACTGCCTGGTCGCCAGCGAACACATGGATATGCTTACCGTCGCCGTGATCCACAGAAATGTTCCAACCGAACCGATTGGCAAACTTGACGCAGTCCTGCATGGACGAAAAACCATATTCTTCACTCATCCACAATAGCTCTTGCACTGCCTGATCCTCTGCTTACTTGTGCGTCGAGGGGACACGCGGCGGGCCGAGGCGCACGCGCTCAAGCTGCTCGTCGTACGAGCCGCGCCAGCCGTGAATGTTCTCCAGCCACCAGGTCACGCCCGCCTCAGCGTAGGCGGCGACGCGGTCTGCGTCCTCGGCGCTGTTGCCAGCGGTCTCGCCCCAGTAGGTGACGTCGAAGGGTGCATCCGACTGCCGGTGCTCGCGGATGAAGCCTGTGATCTCGCGGAAAGTGTCGGGCGTGAGGGGGCCGCCGGCTCCCTGGTCGCCCGTGACGATGCCGTCCCAGCGGGCGGCGCGCACGAAAGGCTTCTTGTTGGGCCAGTTGCCCGCGATCCAGATGGGCACGCGCGGCTGCTGGACGGAGCGCGGTTGGAAGGTGACGTTGTCGATGCTGTAGTGCTTGCCTTTGTAGGAGAACGGCTCGCCCGACCACAGGCCCGCCAGCACGTCCAGTCCCTCGTCCAGCTTTTCGGCGCGCAGTCGGTGGTCGGGGTCCTCGCCGAACACGGCAAACTCCTCGTCGGTGCCCCCCAGGCCCGCGCCGAACACGAGGCGGCCATTCGACAGGTGGTCGAGGGTGACAACCTCGCGGGCAAGTTTGATGGGGCGGCGGCGGGCGATGGGGGTGACGAGCGCGCCGATGCGGATGCGCGACGTGGCCGACGCAACGGCCGACAGCAATACCCACGGGTCGGCTGTGGGCGCGTCGGGAGGCCAGCCGAGCACGTGGTCCCACACGATATAGCCGTCCCAGCCCGCGGCCTCGGCCTCAGAGGCCATGAGGGCGGCGCGGCGGGGGTCGCCGAACTCGCCAAAGTTGATCGTGTAGATGGCAAACTTCACTGTCCTGTCCTTGTTGCGACGCTGCGGCAAAGTGGCTGCTAGATGCGGGGCGGGCCCTGGGCTATCCGTTGGCTGACGGCTTCGACGCTGTCCTCGATGCCAAAGTGCTCGTACCACCACGTCGCGCCTGCCTCGGCGATGGGCGTGAGATGGCCGCGCTCTTTCTCAAGGTCGGCGGTGGTGCGCCCGGCAATCGCGATGTCGAATGGCTCGGCGCTCGTGCGGTGCTCCGCGATGTAGGCTGCGATTTCACGCACCTCGTCGGGGGACAGCTCGTTGAAGTCGTCGCGGGGGAGGGGCAGGACGCCGTCCCAGCGGGCCGCGCGGCGCAGGGGCTTCTTGTTGGGCCAGGTGCCCGCCACCCAGATGGGCACGCGCGGCTGCTGCACGGGCCGGGGCAGGAAGGTGACGTCGCGGATTGTGTAGTGCTTGCCCTCATAGGAGAACGGCTCGCCCGTCCACAGGCCGGTGATGATGTCGAGCGCTTCGTCCAGCATCTCTCCGTGGGCCACGCGGTCGTCGGGTTCGCCGAAGCCGCTGTAGTCGCCGAACCAGTCGCCGCCGATACCCACGCCAAGGATGACGCGGCCGCCCGATAGGTGGTCGAGCGTGGCGACCTGCCGGGCAACCTGCCAGGGGCGGCGCCGGGGCAGGGGAGTGACTGCCGGGCCGATCAGAACGCGGCTCGTGGCGACGGCGCACGCGGCCAACGTTACGTAGGGGTCGGCGACCTCAAAGTGGCGCGGCTCGGTCCAGAGCA